>JAFAQJ010000304.1 GCA_019246455.1 Pseudolabrys sp. | reverse complement strand
CCCGCGTTCGTCGTCATGATGAGGATGACGTTGCGGAAATCGACCTGCTTGCCGTTGTGGTCGGTCAGCTTGCCGTGGTCCATGATCTGCAACAGTACGTTGAACAGATCCGGATGCGCTTTCTCGATCTCGTCGAGCAGCAATACGCAATGCGGATGCTGGTCGACGCCGTCGGTCAAAAGGCCGCCCTGATCGAAGCCGACATAGCCCGGCGGCGCGCCGATCAGGCGCGACACCGTGTGCCGCTCCATGTATTCCGACATGTCGAAGCGGATGAGCTCGACGCCAAGCGACTGCGCAAGTTGCTTGGCCACTTCGGTCTTGCCGACGCCGGTCGGCCCCGAGAACAGGTAGCAGCCGATCGGCTTCTCCGGCTCGCGCAAACCCGCGCGCGCGAGCTTGATCGACGCCGCCAACGCCTCGATCGCCCTATCCTGGCCGTAGACCACGGTCTTGAGCGTCTGATCGAGATGCAGAAGCACCTCGGCATCGTCCTTCGACACCGTCTTGGGTGGAATGCGCGCCATCGTCGCGATGGTCGTCTCGATCTCTTTCAGGCCGATCGTCTTCTTGCGACGGCTTTCCGGCAGCAGCATCTGCGCCGCGCCGGACTCGTCGATCACGTCGATCGCCTTGTCGGGCAGCTTGCGGTCGTGGATGTAGCGGGCCGACAATTCAACCGCGGCGCGGATCGCTTCGCCGGTATATTTGAGCTTGTGGTATTCCTCGAAGTACGGCTTGAGCCCCTTTAGGATGCTCACCGTGTCTTCGACCGTCGGCTCGTTGACGTCGATCTTCTGGAAACGGCGAACCAGCGCACGGTCCTTCTCGAAATACTGGCGATATTCCTTGTAGGTAGTCGAGCCGATGCAACGCAGCGTGCCCGAGGCCAGCGCCGGCTTGAGCAAGTTCGAGGCATCCATCGCGCCGCCCGACGTCGCGCCGGCGCCGATCACCGTGTGGATCTCGTCGATGAACATGATCGCGCCAGGGTAAGCCTCGAGCTCCTTGATCACTTGCTTGAGGCGCTCCTCGAAGTCGCCGCGATAGCGTGTGCCGGCGAGTAGCGTGCCCATGTCGAGCGCGAACACCGTCGAACCCTTGAGCACCTCCGGGACCTCACCGTGAATGATGCGCCGCGCCAGACCTTCGGCGATCGCCGTCTTGCCGACGCCGGGATCACCGACGAACAGCGGGTTGTTCTTCTGGCGGCGGCACAGCACCTGAATGGTGCGGCTGATCTCGGCGTCGCGCCCGATCAGCGGATCGATGCGGCCGTCCTTCGCCTTCTTGTTGAGATTGATGCAATAGGCCTCAAGCGCGTCGCCCTTCTTTTTGGACTCGCCGCCTTCGCTCGATTTCGTCTCGGCTTCTTCGTCGGCGCCGCGCACCGGACGCGACTCCGAAAGCCCCGGGCGCTTGGCAATGCCGTGGCTGATGTAATTGACGGCGTCGTAGCGCGTCATGTCCTGCTCCTGCAGGAAATACGCGGCGTGACTTTCGCGCTCGGCGAAGATCGCGACCAGCACGTTCGCGCCGGTCACTTCCTCGCGGCCGGACGATTGCACGTGGATCACCGCGCGCTGGATGACGCGCTGGAAGCCGGCGGTCGGCTTGGAGTCTTCCGTCCCGTCCGTGATCAGATTCTCGAGTTCGGATTCGAGGTAGGACGTCAGGCTGCGCCGCAGCTTGTCGAGATCGACATTGCAGGCGCGCATCACCGCGGAGGCGTCCTGGTCGTCCACCAATGACAGCAGGAGATGTTCCAGCGTCGCATATTCATGATGCCGCTCGTTGGCGAGTGCCAGCGCGCGATGCAGCGATTGCTCGAGATTGCGTGAGAACGTAGGCATCAGATTTTCACTTCCAGTTTCATTTCTTGGCTTCTCGAACGCCCCTCGCCTTGAGATTCACTTCTTTTCCATGACGCATTGCAAAGGATGCTGGTGTTTACGCGCGAAGTCCATCACCTGCGTCACCTTCGTTTCTGCAACTTCATAGGTATAGACACCGCATTCGCCGATTCCGTGGTGATGCACATGCAACATAATGCGCGTCGCCGCCTCGTGATCCTTGCTGAAGAAGCGCTCCAGCACATGAACGACGAACTCCATCGGCGTGTAGTCGTCGTTGAGAATCAGAACGCGATAGAGCGACGGCTTCTTGGTCTGTGGCCGCGTCTTGGTGATGACCGCGGTTCCGGGACCGCCGTTATCGCCGTTCTTGCGCTTGCGGTCGTCGTTCGCCATCCGCGCCGCATTGCCGCATTGACGGCCCGTTCCGATAAGATCCGGCGATGCAGACAGGCCCGCAGGCAAGATTCCACGCATGGCTTCGTCGTGCCGTAAGTCGTCCCCGAACACGAAAGGCCCAACCATCATAAAGAGCGCCCCGCCCCCATTGCCATCGCTAAATCCTGCAAAATTTGTTCCGTTCCGGGACAAATCGGAGGCTTACGAACGTCCCGACGCGGGCTGAGATAATGATTGGTTACCTGATCTCAAGCTGGATTCGGGGCGCCCGGAAGCCGCTTTTCCCCAAAAAACCGGTGATCTCAAGCCATGCGCCGCGCCAGCCCCCGCGATTAGCGATTCGCTAAGCACGCGCGATGGCTCACGTTTCATCGGCGCGGATACCCCCGAGTTTCTGCAATCAGCTTTACCTCCTTTTCAACGTCGACATTTAGGTTCGCTGTCAAATTTTCCACTTCTCCGGCACCCGAGGTGCACCATGATGGCGAATTCGATCGCGGCCTGGCGTGACAAATTCCGGCAATTCGTGCGCGACCGCGCCGGCAACGTCGCCATCACCTTCGCGATCGCCACGTTGCCGGTGATTGGCGTCGTCGGCGCTGCCGTCGACTTCAGCCACGGCAATTCCGTGCGCGCCGCAATGCAAAACGCGCTCGACTCGACCGCGCTGATGCTGGCGCGCGACGCCGCCACGCTGTCCAACGCTGACCTGCAGACCAAGGCGCTCAATTATTTCACGGCGCTGTTCACCCGCCCGGAAGCCAAAAATATCGCCATCAGCGCCACCTATACGAGCAGCAGCGGCTCCCAGGTCGTCGTCAACGGCAGCGCGACCGTCGACACCGGCCTGATGAGCGCCATCGGCATCCGGCAAATGACCATCAACGGAACGGCCACGTCGAAATGGGGCAATACGCGGCTGCGCGTTGCACTCGTGCTCGACAATACCGGTTCGATGGCCGACTACGGCAAAATGACCGCGCTTAAAAGCGCGACGCATAGCCTGCTCAATCAACTTCAGTCGGCGGCGAGCACCAACGGCGATGTCTACGTCTCGATCATCCCGTTCACCACCGTCGTCAATGTCGGTTCTTCGAACAACGGCCAGTCCTGGCTCGACTGGTCAGACTACGGCAGCTGCTCAGGTGGTTGGACAACGGCTTACGACTGGACGAAAGCCCACTGCTCAGCTGATGGCGGGACGTGGACTACTTACTCATCGTCGCAAAAATCGTCGTGGAAGGGATGCATCACCGACCGCGGCAATCTGACCGGCCCAGATACCACCAACAACTACGACACCAACGTCACTGCTATCAACAGTAGCGTCGCGGCATCGAAGTATCCAGCGGTCGACTATTCGATCGGTGGTTGGAACTACTGCACCCTCCCGCAGGCTATGGGATTGACCTATAGTTGGTCGTCGCTATCGAGCCTCGTCGATAGCATGCAGCCTGGCGGTGCGACCAATCAAAACATCGGCCTGCAGGTCGGCTGGGCATCGCTGACCGGTCTCGGTCCGTTCTCGGCTCCGGCCGAGGATTCGAACTACACGTATCAGCACGTCATGATCCTGCTCACCGACGGCCTCAACACCCAGAACCGCTGGTATGGCGACGGTGGCAGCGTCGGCTCGTCCGATGACGCTAAGATCGACGCCCGCGAGGCGCTGACCTGCGCCAATTTCAAGGCGGCGTCCACAACCAACATCCTCTACACCATTCAGGTCAATACCGACGGCGACCCGACCTCGACGCTGTTGCAGAACTGCGCCAGCACAAGTGACAAGTTCTATTTGCTGACCTCGTCTTCAGGCATCGCCGACGTGTTCACGCAGATTGGTACGAACCTGTCCAAGCTGCGCGTCGCCAACTAGAAGGCACGTCGCTTCGCAAAACAAAAGCCCGGCCGAAATGGCCGGGCTTGGCTTTCAACGCAACGCTACGACGCGACGCTACAAATTCGGTAAAAGAGTTGCTTCGCCGAATTACTTCGCCTTGGCGAGCAGCGTCTCATACGGCTTGTAAGCCTCTTTGGCGAGATCGGCATAGAGCTCGCCGAGCTTGGTCGCCTCGGCGACGAAACCTTCATAGGCGCTCTTGGCGTAATCGGTCTGGAGTTCGATCGCCTTGTCGAGCGACTTCACGCCGAACAGCTTTTCCAGCGCGGCGGTGCCAGTTTCGAACGCTTTCTTCGAGTAATCCGCAACTTCGACGGCAATCGCCTGACTGCCCTTGGTGAGAGCATCGAACGATTTCATCGCGATTTCGACGTTGTCTTTTCCGACCTGTTGAAGGTCTTCAAAATTCTTGACCATGATGGGTTCCTTCCCGGCTCCTCGGAGCCTTTTGAGCGAATTCCTAAACCCGGCCTCTAACCGGCTAATGACGTTAATATACTGCACTGCACAATAAAGTCAACAAAATTGTTGCAGCGCGAAAAGTCCTTTAAAATCTAGGGGATTACCTTAAGAATTTGTAAACCGTGCTGACCTACCGTCCTATTTTGGCCCTCTCTATCGGGTTTAAGGGACATCGAAACAAGCGGTAGCACCGCACTAGGTGGGGTTGGGGGAAGGCGCATGTCGCGTGCGAAAGCCGCCGTTCGGCAGACCGTGCGTTGTGGCGCGCTCATCGTTACCGCCATTCTCGTCGCCTCTGCCGTTCTCACCTCACCCGCCGATGCGCGGCGCCATCATCACCGCGCGCCGCCGTCCGAATCTTATCAGCCGGCCTATGCATCGATCGTCATCGACGCCAATACCGGGGCGGTGTTGCAGTCGGCCGACGCCGACAGCCCGCGTCATCCCGCGTCGCTGACCAAAATCATGACGCTCTATTTGCTGTTCGAAAACCTCGAGGCCGGCAAAATCAAGCTCAATACGCCGATGGAAGTCTCGGCGCACGCCGCCGCGCAGGCACCCTCGAAGCTCAACCTCAAGCCCGGCGAAACAATCGCAGTCGAGCCGGCGATCCGGGCCATCGTTACGAAGTCGGCGAACGACGTCGCTGTTGTCGTCGCCGAAGCGCTCGGCGGCAGCGAACCCGAATTCGCGCGCATGATGACGAAGAAAGCGCACGAGCTCGGCATGACGCATACGCTCTATCGCAACGCGTCAGGCCTGCCGGACGACGAACAGATCACTACCGCGCGCGACATGACCGCGCTCGGAAAAGCGATCCAGGACCGCTTTCCGAATTACTACAAATACTTTTCGACGCGCAGCTTTGAATTCCGCGGCCGCGCGATGCGCAACCACAACAAGCTGCTCGGCGAAGTCGAAGGCGTCGATGGCATCAAAACCGGCTATACCAATGCATCGGGCTTCAACCTCGTCACCTCGGTCAAGCGCGGTGGCAAGCGCATCGTTGCCGCTGTGTTCGGTGGCCGCACTGCGTCGTGGCGCGATGCCCGCATGGTCGGCCTGATCGAGAAATATTTCCATATGGCGTCGGCGAAAGCTGCAACTCCGACGGTTGCCGACTTGAAGACGCCGAAGGCCGAGGCGAAGGCCGAATTCAAGCCTGAACCAAAACCCGAAGTGCTCAAGGAAGCCCCCGCGCCCGTTGCGCAATCCGGGCCACCGATGGGCTCGACCGATCCTATCAGACCGAATGCAGTGAAGACCGTATTGGTGAAATCCGCCGCGACCGGACCGACCCTCGCTAGCGTTTCCGCCCCACAGCAAAAATTGTTGCCGATGCCCGCGTCGAGTGCGCCAGTCACTACGGTCGCGACCGTGAAGGCTGAAGCCTCGCTACCGCCGCGCCCGCCGGGAGCCAAACCCGGTGTTCTCGGTGTGCTGACTGTGCCGGGGAATGCTGCGCCCGTTGTTTCTCCGCCCGCTGCACCGGTCAAAGTGGCTTCGGCCGGCGATAGCGTGCCCGCCCCGGCACCGGCCGCAACCAAGCCGCGCGGCACCTACATCATTCAGATCGGTGCCTTCGATGACGAAGCCGAGGCCAAAGAACGTCTTGCGGTCGCGCAGAAGGCCGCCAAAGAGCTGCTCGGCAACGCCGATCCGTTCACCGAGCGCGCCTCCAAGGGCAACAAAACCTTGTTTCGGGCCCGTTTTGCAGGCCTCGACAAGGACCAGGCCGAGGCCGTTTGCGCCTCGCTCAAGCGGGGGGAAATCCCCTGCATGTTGCTGAAGAACTGAAATTTACCGGTTCGTTTACCAGGCGCGTGGGATAACGCACGCCAACAACAATAAGGGGATGCGTCCGCCAGAGTACCCTTGAGCCGCTGAGAACCGTTTGGAGTACTCAGCGATGGCGGCGCGTAAGGACTTCCTTGGCCTCGTTGACGCGGGCCGCGAGATACGTCGATCCCCCCTGGTCGGGATGGAGTTTCTTCATCAGCGTGCGATGAGCACGGCCGATCTCCTCGACGCTCGTCCCCGGCGCTACGCCAAGGATCTGGTAGGCCTCCTCCTCAGTCATTTTGCCGCTGGACGTAGCGCTGCTGCCGCGCCCCGCTGTCGCGTCACGATCCGCGTGTTCACGCCAGCCGGGCTGCCGGCGGTCAAGATACGCCATCAATAGCTGGCGGCTTTCATCGTCGACCGAGGTCAGCATTTCGGCCAATCGCGCCGGATCGAGACTGTCGAGATCCGAGCCCGCCAAGGGGCCTTCCACCACGCGACCGCGCA
>JAFAQJ010000303.1 GCA_019246455.1 Pseudolabrys sp. | reverse complement strand
CCCCCATATTGGTGGATCAAGAAGGCGGGCGGGTGCAGCGCCTCGGACCTCCACATTGGCCGGCCTATCCTCCGGGCGCCATTTTTGGCGAGCTTTATGACCGCGACCGACCAGCGGGCATAGCCTTAGCCCGGTTAGGCGCGCGGCTCATTGCGTCGGACCTGCGGCCGCTCGGCATCGACGTCGACTGCCTGCCGCTCGCAGACGTGCCGGCCCCGGAAGGCGACCCGATAATCGGCGATCGTGCCTATGGCACCGAACCCGCGAAAGTGGCGGCGCTGGCGGGCGCGGTAGCAGAAGGGTTGCTGGAGGGGGGCGTTCTGCCGGTTCTCAAGCACATTCCGGGGCACGGCCGAGCCACTGCGGATAGCCACAAGAGCCTGCCGGTGGTCGAGGCCGACCGCAAAACTCTAGACGTCACTGACTTTGCCGCGTTCCGGCCGCTCAAGGATTTGCCTTTGGGGATGACCGCCCATGTTGTGTTTAGTGCCATCGATCCCGCCCAACCGGCGACGACTTCGGCCACAATAGTGCATGAGGTGATTCGCAATTCGATCGGATTTCAGGGGCTTTTGATGAGCGACGACGTGTCGATGGGCGCGCTGACGGGCACGCTGGCGGAGCGCAGCCGCGCGGCGCTGGCGGCCGGTTGCGACGTTGTCCTGCATTGCAACGGCGACCTAAATGAGATGCGCGAAGTCGCTTCGGCTTCACCGGCGCTCACCGGTCAGGCTGCTGCACGCGCCGAAACGGCGCTCAAGCGCCGCCGTGCACCGCAACCGTTCGACATCGCCGCGGCGCGCGAGGAATTCCGTGAGATGATGGCTGCGTAGGATCGCAATGACGCCCGAAGAAATCGCAACCACGCTTAATTTCGATCAGGAACGCGCGGCTGATGAGCCGACGATGATCGTCGACGTCGAGGGTTTCGAAGGCCCGCTCGACTTGTTGCTGACTTTGGCGCGGCACCAGAAGGTCGATCTCGCCAAAATCTCGATTCTGGCGCTGGCCGACCAGTATCTCACTTTCATCGAGGCGGCGCGCAAGCTCCGGCTCGAACTCGCCGCCGACTACCTCGTCATGGCGGCGTGGCTCGCTTATTTGAAATCGCGTCTGCTGTTGCCGGAAGCGGCGCCGGTCGAGGGCCAGAGCGCCGAAGAAATGGCACTGGCACTGGCCAATCGCCTGCGGCGGCTCGAAGCGTTTCGTAATGTCGCGGCGCAGTTGATGCAGCGGCCGCAGCTTGGCCGCGACATCTTTCCACGCGGCGAACCCGAGCATATTTCGACCGTCAAGCAGCCGGAATGGACCGCGACGCTCTACGATCTGCTCACCGCCTACACATCGCAGCGTCAAAACACCGTGCTCGGCAAGATCCGCTTCGCCAAGCGCAATGTGTGGACCCTCGCGCACGCCCGCGAGGCGCTCGAGCGCATGATCGGCCAGACGGGTGACTGGACACGGCTCGACGAATTCTTGATCGCTTATCTGGTGGAGCCTTCGCAGGCTGCCACCGCGTTCGCGTCATCATTCGCCTCCGCGCTCGAACTCGTACGCGAGGGCGAGGCGGAAATTCATCAGAAGACGGCATTCGCGCCACTGTACATGCGTAAACGCGTCGGCGTAGGCGCCGGTGAAAGTGTCACTGGAACCGCCGCATCGGGCGTAGAAGGCAACGCATGAAAAGGGGGAGTGCATGCCGGCAGCAGCGGCGAAGAAACTCGTGGTCGTAAGAAACGACGATCCGCCGAAGGCCGCTCCGCGCGCCGACGAGTTGCGGCTGCTCGAGGCTTTGCTGTTTGCGAGCGCCTCGCCGCTTGATGAGGCGACGCTCGCCAAGCAGTTGCCGCAAGGCGTCGACGTCAAGGAGGTACTCGAACGCCTCAAGGCGGAATATGCGACACGCGGCGTCAATCTGATGAAGATCGGCAAACGGTGGGCGTTCCGCACCGCCGCCGATCTGTCGTGGCTGATGACCAAGAACGTCGTCGAGCCGCGCAAGCTCTCACGTGCCGCGATCGAGACGCTGGCGATCATCGCCTATCACCAGCCGGTGACGCGCGCCGAAATCGAGGAAATTCGCGGTGTCGTGACGTCAGCTGGCACCGTCGACGTGCTGCTCGAAACCGGCTGGATTCGCTTGCGCGGCCGCCGCAAGGCGCCGGGCCGGCCGCTGACTTACGGCACGACCGAAGCGTTTCTCGCGCAATTTGATCTCGAGGAAGTCGGCGATCTACCGGGGCTCGAGGAACTCAAAGGCGCCGGCATGGTCGATGGTCGGCTGCCGCCGGATTTCGCGATGCCGGTTCCGAGTGATGATGCGGCGCTGCGCGAGGATGAAGATCCGCTTGATCCGGGCGACCTCGCCGAACTCGATCTGGGTCTTGC
>JAFAQJ010000297.1 GCA_019246455.1 Pseudolabrys sp. | reverse complement strand
GGAACAGGTCGGGCTCAAATCGATCACCGACGGCGAGTATCGCCGGGCGTTCTGGAATTACGATTTTCTCGGCAAGCTTCCCGGCGTCGAGGCCTATCTCGGCGAACGCAAGATCGCGTTCCAGGGCAAACAACCCAAACCGATGATGCTGCGCGTGACCGGCAAGCTCGGCTCCTACAGCCCACACCCGATGATTGAGCATTTCAAGTTCGTGCAGGCGCACACCCGGCAGACCGCCAAGATGACGATCCCCTCCCCGTCATCGCTGCACTTCCGCTACGGCCGCGACGCCGTGCCGGCCTCGATCTACCCGGACATGGAGGATTTCTACAACGACCTCGGCCAGACCTATCGCAAGGCGGTGCGTGCCTTCGCCGACGCCGGCTGCCGCTACATCCAGCTTGATGAGGTGAATTTCACCTATCTGTGCGATCCGAAGTTGCGCGAACAGGTAGCCCATCGCGGCGACGATCCGGCGAAGCTGCCGACGATCTATGCCGGAATGATCAATGCGGCGATCTCCGATATCCCGTCCGACATGGCGATCTGCATGCATCTATGCCGCGGCAACTTCCAGTCGACCTTCGTCGCCTCGGGCGGCTACGAGCCGGTCGCCGAGATTCTGTTCAATTCTGTCAACGTCCACGGCTACTTCATGGAGTACGACAGCGACCGCGCCGGCGGGTTCGAGCCACTGCGTTTCGTGCCGAAAGGCAAGATGGTCGTACTCGGCCTCGTGACATCGAAAAGCGGCAAGCTCGAATCCGGGGACGAGCTCAAGCGGCGCATCGATGCCGCGGCGAAATATATTGCGCTCGACCAGCTCTGCCTGTCGCCGCAATGCGGCTTTGCGTCGACCGAGGAGGGCAACATCTTGGCGGAGGACGAGCAATGGGCCAAATTGCGGACCATTGTCGAGGTCGCCCAGGACGTCTGGGGCTAGTCGGTAGGGCGTTTCATGGCTGGGATTGTTGCGGGGAAGGTCGCCATCGTCACGGGGGCGGGGCGCGGCATTGGCCGCGGTATCGCGCTGCAGATGGCTCAGGAAGGCGCGAGCGTCGTCGTCTGCGACGTCGGCACAAGTCTTCAGGGCGCCGGTACTGATGCAGGTCCGGCCGGCGAGGTCGTCACTGAGATCAAAGCCAAAGGCGGCAAAGCGGTCGCGGCGACGCTCTCGATCACCGAGCCGAAAAACGCCGAAGCCATCGTCAAGCTCGCGCTCGATACGTTTGGCCGCGTGGATATTCTGGTCAACAACGCCGGCATCTTGCGGGATGTGATCTTTCACAAAATGAGTCATGCCGATTGGTCCGACGTGATCAACGTGCATCTCAACGGCTCGTTCAATATGAGTCGTGCCCTCGCCGGCATCTTCCGCGAGCAGAATTCCGGCAGCTATTTGCACATGACGTCGACCTCGGGGCTGGTCGGTAATTTCGGCCAGGCCAACTATGCGGCCGCCAAGCTCGGCATCATGGGCCTGTCGCGCGGTATTGCGCTCGACATGGCGCGCTTCAAGGTGCGCTCCAACTGCATCGCGCCGTTTGCGTGGACGCGGATGATCGACTCGATCCCCGAGCCGAAGGATGAAAAAGAAAAGCGTCGCCTCACAGCGTTCCAGCAGATGACGCCGGAGAAGATCGCGCCGCTCGCGGTTTATCTCGGCTCGGACGAGGCAGACGGGGTGAGCGGCCAGATTTTCGGTGTGCGCAACAATGAAATCTATCTGTTCAACCAGCCACGCCCGATCCGCACCATGCATCGCTCCGAAGGCTGGACGCCATCGGCGATCGCGGCGCAGCTCAAGGGCGCGTTCGGCCCGTCGCTCACGCCGCTCGAACGCTCGAGCGACGTGTTCTCGTGGGATCCGATCTGATCACCAATGGCGATCGTCTACGACAAGCTCTTGGCGCTCGACATTCCGGAGGTCGAGCAGGCTTACACCGAAAAGGACACGATCCTTTACGCGCTCGGCGTCGGTTGCGGTCATGATCCGGTCGACGAGACCGAATTGGCGTTTGTCTACGAAAAGAATCTGAAGGCGCTGCCGACCATGCCGCTGGTGCTCGGCGTTGCGCCGCTCTGGCTGCGCAGCGCCGGCGTGAACTGGACCAAGGTGGTCGACGGCGAACGCGGCATCATCCTGCATCGGCCACTCGCCCCGCATGGCGCGGTGGTGGGCAAGACCCGCGTCGTTGAAGCGATCGACAAGGGCGAGGGCAAAGGCGCGCTAGTCTATTCCGAGCGCACCGTGATTGACAAAGCGAGCGGGGACTTGATCGCGACCTTGACGCAAACGACGTTCTGCCGCGGCGACGGTGGTTTCGGCGGGCCGGCGGTGTGGAGCAAGGCCGGGCAAGCGCCCGTACCGCATCCAATTCCCGACCGCACGCCCGATCGGACCGACGACATCGCCACCCATCCCGAAATGGCGCTGATCTATCGCCTCTCCGGCGACATCAATCCCCTGCATGTCGAGCCGGAATTCGCCAAAGCGGCCGGTTTCCCAAAGCCCATTCTGCATGGGCTTGCGACCTTCGGTGTCGCCGGCCGCGCCATCCTCAAAGCCGTTTGCGATTACCAACCCGAGCGATTGACGGCGATGAAAGGCCGGTTTTCCGGGCCGGTCTATCCGGGCGAAACCCTGCGCACCGAGCTTTGGCAAGAAAAGAACAAAGATGGCAACGTGATAAGCTTTCGCGTGACAGCGCTTGAGCGCAACGCCATCGCGATCAATAACGGCAAGGCCGAGGTTAAGGTGTGAGTGACGATCTCCAGCCGATCCGCGAGTCGGTTCGCGCGCTCTGCGCCAAATTTCCTGGCGAGTATTGGAGGGCGCTCGACCGTGAGCGAGCCTATCCCGCCGATTTCGTTAAGGCGCTCACAGATGCCGGCTATCTCGCCGCGTTGATCCCCGAAGATTATGGCGGCAGCGGCCTGACGATCCGCGCCGCTTCCGCGATTCTCGAAGAAGTGCATGCGTCGGGCTGCAATGGTGCCGCTTGCCACGCGCAGATGTATACGATGGGCACGATTCTCCGGCATGGCAGCCCCGAGCAGAAGAAAAAATATCTGCCCGGCATCGCCAAAGGCGAACTGCGGCTTCAGGCGTTCGGCGTCACCGAACCCACCTCCGGTACGGACACCTTGTCGCTGCGTACCATCGCCAAGAAGGATGGCAACAGCGCTTACGTCATCAATGGCCAGAAAATCTGGACCTCGCGTGCCGAATATTCCGATCTGATGCTGCTGCTCGCGCGCACCACGCCGCGCGAGCAGGCCAAGAAACGCACCGAAGGCCTGTCGGTCTTCCTCGTCGACATGCGCAACACCAAGGGGCTGACCATCAAGCCGATCCGCACGATGATGAATCACGCGACGACCGAAGTGTTCTTCGACAACCTGTGCGTGCCGGCGGAAAATCTGATTGGTGAGGAAGGGCAGGGCTTCCGCTACATCCTGTCCGGCATGAACGCTGAGCGCATCCTGATCGCGTCGGAATGCATCGGCGACGCCAAATGGTTCATCGGCAAGGCCTCTGCTTATGCGAAAGAACGCAATTTGTTCGGCCGGGCGATCGGCCAGAACCAGGGCGTGCAGTTTCCGATCGCACGCGCTCACATGCAGATGCGAGCCGCCGAATTGATGGTGCACGAAGCGGCGCAGCTTTACGAAGCAGGCGAAGACTGCGGCGAGGAGGCCAATATGGCCAAGCAGCTCGCCGCCGAAGCGTCCTGGGCGGCCGCTGATATGTGTGTGCAGACGCACGGCGGCTTCGGCTTCGCCGAGGAATTCGACATCGAGCGCAAATTCCGCGAGACACGGCTCTATACCGTAGCTCCCATCTCGACCAACATGGTCTTGTCCTACATCGCCGAGCACGTGCTCGGCCTGCCGCGCTCGTATTGATGGCCAAGGAATCGAATCTGCCGCTGTCGGGTCTGCTTGTCGTTTCCATCGAGCAGGCGGTCGCCGCGCCGCATTGCACCTGCCATCTCGCCGATGCCGGCGCGCGCGTCATCAAGGTCGAGCGCCCGGAAGGCGACTTCGCCCGCGAGTACGACCATCTCGTTCATGGTGAGAGCACGCATTTTGTCTGGCTCAACCGCGGTAAAGAGTCCGTCGTGCTCGATCTCGGCAAGCCCGACGACAAGGCGCTGCTCGAGCGCATGCTCGCGAAGGCCGACGTGTTCATTCAGAACCTCAAGCCGGGCGCGATTGCCAGGCTCGGGTTTCCGGTCGCGCGGCTGCGCAAGGATTATCCGAGGCTGATCTGCTGCTCGATCTCCGGCTACGGCGAGAGCGGTCCCTATGCGCAGCGCAAGGCCTACGACCTGCTGA
>JAFAQJ010000276.1 GCA_019246455.1 Pseudolabrys sp. | reverse complement strand
TGTTGCGCTTGCGCTGACATGCCGCTGATATATCATCACTGAAAATTATAACGAAAGGATCGCCCGTGCGATCTGCCTAGGGAGGGCATCACATGACAACTCGTTCCGGAATCTCGCGCCGCAAATTGCTAGCCTCAGCGGCAGCCGTCGGCGCAGCCACGGCGGCCGGCGGCGTATTCGCCCCAGCGATTGCACAGAACAAACCGTTGCGCGTCGGCATCCTCGCGCCGCGCGCTGGCATCGCCGCCGCGCCGGGCGAAAACGGCATTCGCGCCACGCAATGGGCAGTGGAAAAGTATAACGCGGCGGGCGGCATCGGCGGCCGCAAGGTCGAGTTGGTGATAGAGGAGGAATCCTCGCCGAAGGACACAATCGAGCGCTTCAGCAAGCTCGTGCAGCAGGAAAAAGTCGACGTCACGATGGGCATCATCTCGACGGGCGTCGGCTTGGCGCTCGGGCCGGTGGTCGAGGAAGCCCGCGCGCTGACGCTCTATTGGGACGGCACGACGCAGGACGGCGTCGACGAGAAGATCCCAAACCCGAAATACCTATTCAAGTCGTGCGACAACGAGTGCGAAGCCATCATGGGCTCGCTCCTCGCCATCAAATACTGGAAGGGCAAGTTCGTGAAGGTTGCGGGTATCAACCCCGACTACTCCTACGGCCGCAACAATCAAGCGGCGTTCATCGCGATGCTCAAGCGCTTCGGCATCGAGCACGAGGTCGTCACCGAACAGTGGCCGAAAGTCGGCACAATGGACCTCACCAGCAACGTCGCCGCGCTCAAGGCTGCTAAGCCTGACCTCATCTTCTCGTCGCTGCTATTTGCTGACACGCCGATATTCATGAAGCAGGCACACGCGGTCGGCCTTACCGAAGGTACGAAGTTCGTGATGCCGGCGGCCGGCTGGCAGCACACGCTGATGAAGAAGGAATTCACGCCGGAAGGTATGATCCTCGGCCACAACACCCTCTATTTCGACAATCCGAAGGCCTCGGCTTTGGCGAAGGAATTCGTCGCCTGGTACTTCAAGACTTATAACGACTATCCGGAGTGGGAGGCCGATCGCGCCTACTTCACGATCGCCTCCTACAAAGAGGCGGTCGAGAAAGCGATGAAGGCCAAGAGCGGCGCTTGGCCGAGCCAGGAAGATTTGATTGGCACGCTCGAGGGCCTGTCCATTGAAAGTCTCGGCGGCAAAAGCTCGTGGCGCAAGGACCACATCGCCGACCAGACCTATGTGCAGGGCCTCACCACGCACAAGAACAAATACGATTTCGTCACCCTGCAGGATAATTTCGAGACGATGTATTCGACCGAACTGCAGAAGCCGTCGGGTGCGAATTTCTGGGAATGGATTAAGACCGCGCAGTTCAAGGTCTAAGGGCGTAAAGCGCGACAGTGTCTGCTTTCGCCAACATTCTGGCCGGCGGCGTGTTTCACGCCGCCGTGCTGTTTCTGGTCGCCGCCGGGCTGCAACTCGTATTCGGCGTGCAGAAGATCGTTAATCTCGCCTGCGGCTCGTTTTACGCGCTCGGCGCTTATTTTGGCGTGACGTTCATCGGCGTTGCGGTCGGACACGGCATGCCGGCCTGGTTGATCCTACCGGCGCTGATGGTGTCTGGGCTGCTCCTTGGCATAATAGGGCCGCCGATCGAGCGGATGCTGCGCACGGTCTATGGCCGCGACGAGAGCTTCCAGCTCTTGCTTACCTTCGCGCTGCTGCTGATGTTCCAGGACGTGTTCCGTTTCGTCTGGGGCTCCAATCCGCGTTCGCTCGACAGTGGTTATCTTGTTTACGGCACGCTGACGAGCGGCGACTTCAGCGTGCCGGTCTACAATCTGTTGGTGATTGCGGCGGCGATTGCGGTGGCTGCGGGGTTTGGCGCCTTCCTCCAGCGCACCAACTATGGCCGCATCCTGCGCGCTACTGCCGAAAACCGGGCGATGGCCGAAGCGCTCGGCGTCAACGTTCGCCTCGTTTATGCCGTGGTGTTCACGCTCGGCGCAGTGCTCGGCACGACCGCCGGCGCACTGATCGTGCCGACTGCGGCCGCATCTCTCGACATGGCGATTGAGTTTGTCGTCGAGGCTTTTGCAGTCGTCGTGATCGGGGGGCTCGGATCGATGCGTGGCGCACTCGCCGGCGCACTGATCGTCGGTCTCATTCGCGCGCTCGCCATCGTATTCTATCCCGAGTTCGAGGTGCTCGCGATCTACTTCATTGTGATCGCGGTCTTGATCTTCCGTCCCGCCGGTCTATTCGGTAGGGCGCTGGCATGAAGCTGACGTCGGCCGCATTCGTCACTATCCTCGGCACGCCAGCGCTCGCGATCGTGCCGCTCGTGCTGCCACCGTATTACGCCGGGCTGATGATACCGTTCTTCGGCTATGCGATTGCGCTGCTCGGGTTCAATCTGTTGTTCGGCTATACCGGGCTGTTGTCGTTCGGCCATGCGATGTTTCTCGGTTTCGGCGCTTATGGCGCGGCCGTGCTGTCCGGTGTCTACGGCGTCAAATCGTTCGAACTGGTGCTGCTTGCGGTGATTGTCGGCTCCGCGTTGGCCTCGGTGCCGATCGGGCTCTTGTGCGTGCGCTATATCGGTATCTTTTTCGGCATGCTGACGCTCGCGTTCGGCATGCTGTTTCATTCGTTCCTGTTCAAATTTTACCACGTCACCGGGGGCGACAGCGGCATGCGCGTCGCGCGCATGAAAATCCTCGGCCTTGAATTCGCGCAATACAACAAGATCGAGTTTTTGGCGGGACCGTTTTACTACTACTGTCTCGCGCTATTGCTGATCGCGGGCTACGCAATGTGGCGGATGGTGCATTCGCCGTTCGGCCTGCATCTCAAGGCGACGCGCGATAACGCGCGCAAGGCCGAATATCTCGGCGTCCATGTCCGGAGGATGCGGCTTGCCGCGTTCGTGATTTCGGCGGCGTTCGGCGCCGTCGGCGGCGCGATCCTCGGTTTCCGCGTCGGATTGGCCGACCCGGAGCTGGTTTATTGGACGCAGTCCGGTCAGATGGTCTTCATGGCCGTGCTCGGCGGCTTCTCGAATTTCTTCGGCCCGATCCTCGGCGCGCTGACCTACACGCTGCTGCAGGATCAGTTGCAGTCGCTCACGCAGTACTGGCGTTTCATCCTCGGCGCGATCCTGGCGCTCATCGTGATTGGCTTCCCGCAGGGGCTCGCCGGCCTCATCGTCAGCATAGCCAAGCGC
>JAFAQJ010000287.1 GCA_019246455.1 Pseudolabrys sp. | reverse complement strand
CAGCGGCGTTTCGGCGAATGAAATCTTAGTGTCGGCCGGCAACGCGATGCCGGCTTCCTCACTCATCTGCTTGATAGCGCGCACGACGGCAGCACGGGTGCGCACCTCGTAGGTTCGTTGCGCTTTCATCCACCAGCGTACGCGGATGTTGACGTTATTGTTGTTGAATTCCCACGGCAGAATGTCGGGCGACGGATCGGCCTCCACGTCTTTGACCGATTTGACCGCTTTTCCAAACACTTCGATCGCGCGGTCGAGGTCGACCTCGAGCCCGACCGGCACCACGATCTCGGCACGCCGCATATCGTAGGCCGTATTGACGGTCACCGTCTTTGTATAAATCTCGGCGTTGGGGATGATGACCAGACGGCCGCTATAGGTCTTGACCAAAGTCGCGCGCGTCTCGACCGCCTGAACGGTGCCTTCAATATCGCCAACCTTGATCTGGTCGCCGCGGCGAAACGGCCGCCGGATGAGAATGAATACGCCGGCGAGCCAGTTCTGCAGGATGTCCTTGAAGGCAAAACCAAGCGCGACCGAGCCGACGCCGAGGCTGGTGAAGATGTCGACCGGCTGCATCGACGGCAACACGATGGTCATGACGACGAGCGCGCCGAGCAGCATCACGCCCCAGAACGCAAAGCTCGCCAGCACGTGACCAAGATCGCGGCGGCCCGCCCGCTGTACGGCGCGCCGCAACAGCCGGTCGGCCACATAGGCGACGAGGACGAACATCGCGGCGACGATCAGCCCCGCCACCAGATTAGGCAGCAGGAAAAAGAAGCCGTGAATCCAGCCGTCGAGCTTCTGCCAAACCGTCTCCAACGCCGCGCTCATGCATAACCTCGATGCCGCGCGCCTATTGCTGCGAACGGCGCCAGTACAAGCTCCGGTGTTTTTGGAAAGTTCCGCGGAGGTCTTTTGCGGCATTCAGCCGCGTGGCCTTTCGTGCAAGACGCACTAACCCATTGCAAATGCGTCGGATTAAATTGCGGCAACCTTGGTGTCACGCCCTTGCCATCACTGGCGGACAGGCTCCCGCCCCACTAGATTCACTCCCGAACGAAGGCGGCACAACGCCGTCCAAGTGACCTACACTGTGAACGGATAACCGGCGCACGAGCCGGGACCCAAAAGAGAGGGAACTGAAATGTCGGATTTTGATCGCAACGTTGCTGCCCGCGGCGGCTATGCCGGTCAGGCAGTCGAGGTCGATGCGGGTCTGCGCGCGTATATGATCCGCGTCTACAACTACATGGCAGCGGGCGTGGCGCTCACCGGTCTCGTCGCCTGGGCGACGTTCAACGCCGCGGTTGTCACTGGACCGACCGGCGCCATCACCGGGCTCACCGCGTTCGGCCAGGCGATCTTCAGCGGCCCGCTGACGATCGTTCTGTTCCTCGCCACGCTGGGCATCGTGTTCTTCATGAGCTTCCGCATCGACAAGCTGCAGCCCTCGACGGCGCTGATGCTGTTCATGGGTTACGCGGCGCTACTCGGGCTGATGCTGTCCTCGGTGTTCCTCGCCTATACCGGGGCGTCGATCACGCGGACGTTCTTCATCTCGGCCGCATCGTTCGGCGCGTTGAGCCTCTACGGCTACACCACGCAGCGTGATCTGTCGCCGATCGGCTCGTTCCTGACGATGGGCCTGATCGGCCTCATCCTTGCGATGCTGGTCAACATGTTCCTGAAGAGCAGCGGGCTCGAGTTCGCCATCTCGGCGATCGGCGTGCTGATCTTCGCTGGCCTGACCGCGTGGGACACCCAGCGCATCAAGGAGATGTACAGCGTCAACGATGACGGCACGATCGCCGGCCGCAAGGCGGTGATGGGCGCGCTCGCGCTCTACCTCGACTTCATCAACTTGTTCCTGTTCCTGCTGCGCTTCATGGGCGACCGCCGGTAAGCGCACAGCAAGACTTAAGGCAACGACGGACGCCCCGGTCTAGGCCGGGGCGGTTTTTGTTTGTAATTTGCCGGCATGTCAGATGTTTTCCTCCGTCCCGTCACACTCGCCGATATTCCCGCAATCACCGTGATTTACGCGCACGCGGTGACGCACGGCACGGCGTCGTTTGAGCTCGAGGCGCCAGCCGAAGCGGAGATGACACAGCGCATGAAGGCGATTATCGACGGCGGCTTCCCCTACATCGCTGCCGAGATCGATGGGAACCTCGCGGGCTACGCCTACGCCTCGTTCTACCGGACGCGGCCTGCCTACCGTTTCACGGTCGAGAATTCGGTCTATGTCGCGCCCGATAGGCACCGCAAAGGCATCGGAAAAGTGCTGCTGATGAAGCTGATCGAGGAATGCACGGCGCGCGGTTTCCGGCAGATGATCGCGGTGATCGGCGACTCGAATCAGGCGGCCTCGATCGGCGTGCACCGTGCCTGCGGCTTCAAGGACGCCGGCAATCTGCGCAGCATCGGCTGGAAGTTCGACCAGTGGCTCGACACGCCGCTGATGCAGCTGGCGCTGGGACCTGGGGCGAACACGCCACCACCCGATGGTGCTTCCGCAAAGGGCCGCGGTTCGCCCGGCGACAATCTGCACTGA
>JAFAQJ010000285.1 GCA_019246455.1 Pseudolabrys sp. | reverse complement strand
GCCGAGATGAAATTCATCACGGTCAACCCGACTTGGAACGTACCGCCGTCGATCATCGAGAACGAATATCTCCCGGCGTTGCGCGAAGACCCGCAGGCGATGGATCGAATCGGGCTCAAAGTCACGCAAGATGCCGACGGCACCGTGCATATCTCGCAGCCACCCGGCGCCGGCAACGCGCTCGGCCGCATCCGCTTCAATTTCCCGAACAAATTCCTGGTGTATCAGCATGACACACCGGACAAGTACCTGTTCGCCCGCGACAAGCGCGCCTACAGCCACGGCTGCATGCGCGTCGAAAACCCGCTGATGTACGGCGAAAAGCTGTTATCGCTGGTTCTGCCGAATGAGAATTACACGACCGCCAAGCTCGAGAAGATGTTCGGCGGTAGTGAGATCAACATCAATTTCCCGGAATCGAAATTCATTCCGGTCCATCTGACGTATCAGACGGCGTTCGTCGACGCCGACGGCAAGTTGCAATTGCGCGAGGATGTCTATGGCCGCGACGCCCGGATGTTCCAGCAGCTCAAAGGCAGCGAACGCAAGGTCGCCGACATCGCGATCGAACGCGCGCCGAACTCTTCGGCGAAGCCGGTGCGGATCTCGCCCGGTACCTTTGGCCGCAGCTATGGCTACGGCGGTCCGGGCTTATTCGATTGGCTGTTCGGCGGGCAGCAGCAAAACTATGCGCCGCCGCCGTCACGTCAGCGTGGCGGGCGCGTCAGCGCACGCTGAGAGCCCATGGCACATTAACGAAACGGCCGGTCGCAAGACCGGCCGTTTTCATTTCAGGGCCCGCCACTCGATTGAGAAATGGTACAGGCGGGTGGACTTGAACCACCGACCTCTGGTTCCACAGACCAGCGCTCTAACCAACTGAGCTACGCCTGCACATCGCCGGCTTGTCTGCCGCGGCGGGCCGGAAACTAGGTGGCACACGTCCCTTTGGCAAGGCTACGGCCCCGCAGCAAAAAGCCCGGACCAGAGCCCGGGCTTCAAGCTTGGCGATTGCAGAAGACGCTTACGCAGCCTTCTTCATGGCGCTGGTGAAGCTTTCCTTGATCGGCTCGACCGTCTCGGTCGCGACCTTCTGCGCCTGCGAGGCGAGATCCTTCGCTTGCGCGGTCACGGTGTCGAACTGCGAACGGGCATAGCCGGTCGAAAGCTCGACGACTTCCGCATAGGACTTCGCGGTGAGCAGCTGGCCGAACAGATCGAAAGCGGCGTTGGTATTGGCACGCGCGTTCTCGATGATCTTGAGGCCATAGTCGCTGCAGCCTTTGCTGGCCGTCGCGTAAGTCTCTTCCATCAGATCGGTGGCCTCTTCGGCGGCCGATTTGATCTTCTCGTAACCGTCCTTGGCCTGCGAGATGCTCTTTTCCGCAATTTCACGGAAAGCAGCGGGAATCTCGATCGACGGCACTTCAAACTTCGGGAGCTCAAACTTGGGCATCTCGAATTTCGGCATTTCAACCTTCGGCGGCTCGATGGCAACCGCTTTCGGCTTCGCCTTCGGGGTCGGGGTGTTTACTTCGGGCATGGCTGAACGTCCTTGAGCTAGCGTGACTAGCCTTGGCCCGCCGCCTTATGCGGTGGGGAAGCGCTATGGACATCCGCTTACCATAGAAATTACTGCATCGCAACAAAAATGTTGCGATGCACAAAAGGCCGCAAAGGGTCGCCGGCCGGAGCCGGCCGTTCTGCTCGTCGGAGACTGGATTGGTCCCTACTGACCCGTCATTTTGGCCGCTTTTTGACCGATGTCTTTGGCCTGCTCGGTCAAGGCGGCGATCTGCTGCTTCACGTATTCGGATTGCAGTCTCAGAACCTCCTGGGCGTCCTTGGCGCGCACCAGGTTCTGGGCAAAGTCGAACGACGCCGAAATGTTGCGCTCGGCAAACCGCATGGCCATGTCGCCAACTTCCTTGGCGCTGCCCTGTGCGGTTTTGGCCTGGGTTTCGGCGGTCACGGCTGCATGGCGGGCGGCGGCAATAAAGCTATCGAACGCCTTCTTGGCCTGTTCGACGCTTTGCTCGGCGAAGTTGCGCATTTCCGGGGGGACTTCAAATTTCGGCTGGTCCACAGGTTCCTCCTTCGATTTTCGGCAGACGGCAGAGCCTCCGCGGCAATTATAGTTAAGGCGCCCTGCGACGGCCACACGTCCACAGGGCCGCCGTCAAATTAACGCTATCGACTCTTCTTGTTTCCAAACGGCCTGCGTTGCGTGGACGGGCCATCAGGCCGGCCGTATTAGTCCTTTGTTAGCCGTATTCCGCAGTGTGGGACGGATGTCTGGGGCGTCGAATATTTGGTTGCGCGATCCGCGCTTAGCAGCGCATGCGCTGTCGCCGGCGCCGGCGTGGCTTTGGAACGCCGCTGCGACACGACTTCTGTGGGCCAATCCAATCGGCGCAGCGATCCTGCAAGCCGCCTCGCCGGCGGCCGCCCTCGACATGGAATTCGACCCGTCGCAGGTCCCGGTCGCGCAAATTGCGCGGCTTTCCGCGACTTTGCCGACCGGCGCGATGCCGCGGCTCGAGCGCTTGCAGGGCTTCGGTGCCGATCAAAATCACGCGCTCACCTGCATCTGCTCGCGTATCGCGCTCGACGGCGGCGAACCCGCGATTCTGGTGGTCGCGACCGAACGGGCCGGGCCGGACCTGCCACTCACGCAGCGCATTGAGCAGATGCTCCTCACGCTGAACGAGCCGGTCGCCGTATTCTCAGCCGAAGGCGAGCTGATCGCGACATCGCGCGCCGGGCGCAACAGGCTCGGCGCCTCGACTAATCTCGATACCCTGGATGCACAGGCGCTGGCGCGACAGGCCAGCCACGACGGCCACGCACAAGGCCGCATTTCAATTGGCAATGCCAAGCTCGAGCGGCTCAACGCCGGCAATGTCGTGGTGTTGCTGCTGACGCTCGAGCGCGAAACGGCACCGAATGTCGCCGCGCCTCCGGTCGCCGCGCCCGACGCAGTAGAGATCGAGACTCCGGCCCCGTCGTCGTCACGCGGCCCGTTGATGCGCTTCGTATGGCAGAGCGACGCGGATAATCGCTTTCTAGTCGAATCGGAAGACTTCATTGCGCTTGCCGGCTGGAAGACTAAGGAAGCACTCGGAAGTCCGTGGGTCGACTTCGCGGCTGCGCTCGGTCTCGACCCGGACCATCGGATCGCAACCGCGCTGGCGAGCCATGCCACCTGGAGCGCCCTGCCCGTTCGATGGCCGGTCGACGGTACCGATGAACGCGTTACGGTCGAATTGTCGGGTCTGCCAACATTCGACCGCGAGCGGGTCTTTCAGGGTTATCGCGGTTTTGGGGTCTGCCGTGAGATCGAGCGACTAAAAGCGCTCGCTGCGGACCGTGAGCGCGCCGAAGACGAGGCGAAAGCCAAGGCTGAAGCAAACGCGGCGGCAAGCGCGCGCGCCGCGGAAGACAAGGCCAAAGCCGAACGCGAAGCGGCGAAGACCACGAAGGAAGACAAAACAGAGGCGCCGGCCAATGTCGTGCCCTTCCGCGCGGCGCCGCAAGAACAGGAAAATGTGCCCGCCCTCGATGCCCGCGAGCAGACCACCTTCAGCGAGATCGCTCGTCAGCTCAGCGACCGCCTCAAAAAGGGCTCGGGAAAGCCGATCAACGACGACGATTTCGGCCCCGAACGACCGGAGCCAATCGCGGAGCCCGAGATTGAAACGCGACCGATTTTGACCGTGCCACCGACACCCGCTTCGCCGCCGCGGGATTCACAAAACGACCACGCCATCCTCGACCGATTGCCGGTGGGACTCCTGGTCTATCGGCTCAACGATCTACTTTACGCCAACCGCGCCTTCCTCGAATGGACCGACTATCCCAATTTGGAAGCGTTGCGCGCCGCCGGCGGTCTCGACAGCCTGTTCATCGAGACCAACGCGGCTCCAGCCGGCACACGGAACGCGACGCCGTCGCTCACGATCACGACACCGGGCGGCAAGCGCATGCCGGTCGAGGGCCGGCTATTCCCGACCAACTGGGGCGGTGAGAACGCGCTGGTGCTGATGCTTCACATCACCAAAGCAGCGGACAAGAGTGCCGGGCTTGCCGTACGAAAGATCGATGACGAGAACCGGGAACTCAAGGCGATCCTCGATACAGCGACCGACGGAGTGTTGCTGCTCGACAGTGCGGGCCGCGTTCTGTCGGCCAATCGCAGCGCGCAAGCGTTGTTCGGCTACGACGCAAACGATTTCACCAAACTGAACTTCGGCGAGCTGTTTGCGCCGGAGAGCCGTGGGGCGGTGCTCGATTATCTCGAACGCTTGGCCCGCGAGAGCGCGATCGCATTGCTCAACGAAGGGCGCGAGGTGATCGGTCGCGTGCGGCAGGGCGGATTGGTGCCGCTTTATCTGACCATCGGGCAAGCTGGGGATTCCGGCAAATTCTGCGCCGTGTTCCGCGACGTCACGGCATGGAAGCGAACCGAGGAAGACCTCATCAAGGCGCGTCAGCTGGCTGAAACCGCATCAGCGGCCAAATCGGAATTTCTCGCCAAGATCAGCCATGAGATCCGTACGCCGCTCAATGCCATCATCGGCTTCTCTGAAGTTATGATCGAGGAGCGGTTCGGTCCGGTCGGCAACGAGCGCTACCGGCAGTACGTCCACGATATTCATACTTCCGGCGGGCATCTGATCTCGCTGGTCAATGATCTGCTCGATCTCTCCAAGATCGAGGCCG
>JAFAQJ010000283.1 GCA_019246455.1 Pseudolabrys sp. | reverse complement strand
CCGGCGTATTCACACTCTTGCCCGCGACCTCGAGGATCACGTCGCCGGTCGAAAACCCATGATCGGCGGCGACGCCCGATGGATCGACCGCCGTGACAACGACGCCTTGCGCTCCATTGCCGGCAACGCGGCCAGCCGGCGCCAGCGTCAGGCCAAGCTTGCCGATGTCTGCGGTGTCGCCGCCGCCATTGTTGCTTCCAGCCTCGGCGCGCGCTTCTTTCTGTGCTGGCAATTCACCCAGCGCCACGGTCACGGTCTTCTCGCTGCCTTTATGCAAGACGGCAAGCTTGACCGACGTGCCTGGCGCCTTTGCGCCAATTCGCTTGGCGAGATCGCGCGCATCTTTGATGTCTTCACCATCAACCGCCGTGATCACGTCGCCGGCCTCGATGCCCGCCTTCGCGGCTGGGCTGTTGGACTGGGGCTCGGCGACGAGCACTCCGCCTGTCTTCTTCAGGCCGAGGCTGTCAGCGATGTCCGACGTGACCGGCTGGATTTGAACCCCGATCCAGCCGCGTGTGACCGAGCCATGATCCTTGAGCTGTGCGACGACGGTCTTGACCGTGTCCGCCGGAATCGCGAAGGCGATACCGACCGAGCCACCGGACGGCGAAAAGATCGCCGTGTTGACGCCGATCACGTTGCCGTTGGTGTCGAAGGTCGGTCCGCCCGAGTTACCTTTGTTCACGGGCGCGTCGATCTGGATGAAGTCGTCATAAGCGCTTGCGCCGATGTCGCGGCCGCGCGCCGATACGATGCCGGCGGTCACGGTGCCGCCCAGCCCGAACGGATTACCGACCGCCAGAACCCAATCGCCAATGCGCGGGGTCTGATCAGACAACTTCACGTACGGGAACGAACCACCCTCGACCTTGATCAGAGCGAGATCGGTACGAGTATCAGTGCCGATCACCTTGGCCTGATGAATCTTGCCGTCGTCGGTCGTGATTTCAACGCTCTCGGCTTTTTCGACGACGTGGTTGTTCGTCACCGCATAGCCGTCCGGCGAAATGAAGAAACCCGAGCCCTGGCCCATCACAACGCCACGGCCGCCCCGTCCGCGGGGGCCGCCGTTCGGCATGTTCGGCATGCCGAACTGCCGGAAGAATTGCTCGAGGCCAGGCGGAATATTGTCAGAGTTCAAGTCCGAGGTCTGCGGCCCGTTGTCGACCTTGACGCGCACAGAGATCACCGCGGGCTTCACCTTCTCGACAATGTCGGCAAAGCCTACCGGTCCGGGGACTTTCTTGGCCTGATCGGAGAGATTTTGCGCAAAGGCCGCCGGGTATTCGCCACGCGGCAAAATCGGCGACAAGATCAACGCGGACGCGCTCAGGCCGACGATCGCGGTGGTAATGAGAGCGAGCTTGCGCGTGGAAAAACGGCGCGGCTGGGGAACGTTATAGGCGCTCGGTGTCATGCAAAAACTCCATTCGATTCGGGAAGGCGCCACGCGCCGTTTCGAACTGGAAGATGGGGAGTTTCGCCTTACAGTGCGCTGTCGAAGAAATTAATTATTCGTAAGGTCTGTGGAGGACGCGGATTTGCGGGGAATCGCGCTAAGCCGAACCGTCGCGGTTTTGGCCCTCAACCAAAGTCGCAAGGCGGTTCCGTTCTGCGCTTGTCAACGCTGGCGAATCCTCGACAGCCCGGCGGCGCGCCGTGATCCAAAGCAGTAAAACCCCGACAAGAACCACTGCCGGCGGGAAGCCCCATAACAGAACCGTACGCCATTCGAATCGCGGCTTAAGCAGGACGAATTCCCCATAGCGGGACACCAGGAAATCGACCACCTTGGTATCGCTATCGCCAGCCGTCAGCCGCTCTCGCACCAAGAGGCGCAGATCGCGCGCCAGCGGCGCATCTGAATCGTCGATCGATTGGTTCTGACACACCATGCAGCGCAGCTCGCGCGACAAATGCCGCGCCCGTTCTTCGAGCACTGGATCCTTCAGCATTTCATCGGGTTGCACCGCCAAAGCCGGCACAATATTAAGCGCGACAAGTGCGGCAAACAGAACGGCGCGCACGGCGCTCACTTGGCCGCCACCGGCATCGCCGCAGCAGGCGATTTACGCGGCGGCTGCGGAGCCCCAACGCGGAGCCTGCGATCGGTGAGAGACAACGCGCCGCCGAACATCATCACGACCGCGCCGAGCCAGATCAGCAGCACTAGCGGTTTGTGATAAAGCCGCACCGCAACCGAACCGTCCGCATTCGGTTCGCCGAGCGACAGATAGAGCTGGCTGACGCCTCGCGTCATCAGCGCTGCTTCTGTCGTCGTCGTGCCGCGCGACCCATAAGTGCGTTTCGACGGCTCCATGGTCCCGACAAAAACCCCACCATGCCGCACTGAAAACCGCGCTGCGAGTTCGCGGTAGTTTGGACCTTCGCGCGGAATAACGCCGTCGAATGTCAGCTCATAGTGATGTATCGACACGGTCTGCGATGGCTTGAGCGCGACGATGCGCTCTGCCCCCCAATGTGTCTCGCAGACGATACCGAGCAGCGTCACCCCGATGCCGAGATGCGCGAGCGCGGTGCCCCAGGCCGAACGCGGCAAGCCGTTGGCACGTGAACGCACGACGCGCATCGGCAACCGGAACAACCCGGTGCGTTCGGCGAGATCGATCACGGCGCCTGTCATCACGTAGAGCGCGAGCCCAATGCCGAACGGCGCCAAAGTCAGGTCGTGGCCGCCTTCGGCGACGTAGACGACGGCGATGCCGACGACCGCGAGTGCCGCCGCGACCATCAAGCGTTGTGCCGCGCCCAGAAGGTCGCCGCGTTTCCACGCCAGCAGGGGCCCGAAAGGCATCGCCAGCAACAGCGGCGTAAACAGTGGGCCAAAAGTGAGATTGAAAAACGGCGCACCCACCGAAATCTTCTCGTCCGTCAATGCTTCGAGCGCGAGCGGATAAAGCGTGCCGATGAAGACCGTGGCGCAGGCGCTGACCAGAAAGAGATTGTTGAATACCAGCGCGCCCTCGCGTGAGATCGGCGCGAACAGTCCACCCTGCTTCAAAAGTGGCGCGCGCCAAGCGAATATCATTAGGCTGCCGCCGATGAAAAGGATGAGAATTCCGAGAATGAAGATGCCGCGCGCGGGATCGTTGGCGAAGGTGTGAACCGAGGTCAGAACGCCGGACCGCACCAGGAACGTGCCGATCAGCGACAACGAGAATGCAAGAATGGCAAGCAGTATAGTCCAGACCTTGAGCGCGTTACGTTTTTCCATCACCACGGCCGAGTGCAAGAGCGCGGTGCCGGCGAGCCATGGCATCAGCGAGGCGTTCTCAACGGGGTCCCAGAACCACCAGCCACCCCAACCGAGCTCGTAATAGGCCCAATAGGAACCCATCGCGATCCCGACGGTCAGCGCCATCCATGCCGACAGCGTCCAGGGCCGCACCCAGCGAGCCCAAGCCGCGTCGATGCGCCCTTCGATCAACGCGGCCACTGCAAAAGAAAATGCGATCGAAAAGCCAACATATCCGAGGTACAGCAGCGGCGGATGGATCGCGAGACCGACGTCCTGGAGGATCGGATTGAGATCCTGACCTTCGAACGGCGCATTGGCGAGGCGCAGGAACGGGTTCGACGTCAGAAGGATGAAAAGATAGAAGGCCGACGCGATCCACGATTGCACCGCCAGCACATTGGCCTTGAGCGCCGCCGGCAGATTGGCGCCGAACAAAGCCACCAGCGCGCCGTAGAGCGACAGAATGAAAACCCAAAGCAACATGGAGCCTTCATGATTGCCCCATGTACTGGTGAACTTGTAGATCAGCGGCATCAGCGAATGAGAGTTCTGGTAGACATTCGCCACCGAGAAATCTGACAGCACGTAACACGCCGTCAGCGCGGCAAAAGAAAACGCGGTGAAGGCGAACTGCATTGGCGCGGTCGAACTGGCGAGCCGCATCAGCGCCGGATCGTTCTTCCTGGCGCCGATAATCGGCGCGATCGACTGCACCAAAGCCAAAGCCAACGCCAGAACCAGCGCGTAATGCCCAAGTTCGGGGATCATTTCGTTGTCCCCTCGCCTTCCTGCCAGCGCCCGGCCTTTTTCAGTGCGTCGGCCACTTCGCGCGGCATGTAGCGCTCGTCATGTTTGGCAAGAACGCTATCGGCCTTGAAGCCGCCACCCGGTTGGATCACGCCTTCGACCACGACCCCTTGTCCCTCGCGAAACAGGTCGGGCACGATGCCCTGATAATTCACGGTGATGTCGCTGTTGCCGTCCGTCACAGCGAATTCGATGCGCAGATCATCGCCCTTTTTGACACTGCCCGGCTTGACCAGCCCTCCGAGCCGCACGCGCTTTCCAGCACCGACATGCTCCTGAACGACATCAGTCGGCGAGTTAAAGAATACGATCGACTGGCGCAACGCGCTGAGCACCAATGCGGCTGCGATCGCCAGCACGCCCAGGCTGCCACCAATCAGGATGAGGCGCCGCTGCCTACGCGTCATGACAATCCAAGCCCCTTGATCGCCTCATCGACGCGCTTAAGCTTGTCAGGATCGTTCGCCAGTGCGCGCCGCGCATCGACCGCCGCCGCTTGCGCCTTCTCGCGCTCGCCCAGCACCATATAGGCCCGCAGCAGCCGCAGCCACCCGTCGACGTCGGAGCCGTCCTGCGCCAGACGTGCAGCCAGATTGGCCACCATGCCGCGCACCATGTCGCCGCGTTGCGCTTCGGTCATTTGCGAGGCGGCGGCGACGTCCTGCGCGTTGGGTCCGGGTTGACCCGACGTTTGCAACTCGGCCAGCGCTCGCTGCACGGTCTGCAGCCATGGCGCATCCGGCGGCGCTTCGTTCAGCATACCGCGCCAGATTTCCCCGGCCTTATCTCGCTGGCCGTCCTGCTGCGCGGCAAGCCCGATGAAGAAACGCGACTTGAGATGTTGAGCGTCGAGCACCAGAGCGCGTTCGAACGCTGTCTTGGCGTCGGCGGTGACGACGCCATTCGCCGCCGCGACGATGGCTTCACCAAGATCGGCGCGGCGATCGGCCGTTTCACCGTTGAGATCGATCGCTTTTTTCCGGGCCTTTATCGCATCATCGAAGCGGCCAATCCGCAGATAGACCGGCGCCAGCACTTCCCAGCCACGCCCGTCGTTCGGATTGCGATCGAGATGGGATTCGACCTGCGAGATGAGGCCGGCGATTGAGCGGTTATCCTGCGAGCCGGGCGCGCGCAAAGCCAGCGGCTCGCCCGGCAGATAGGGCGAGCCGAGCTTGAGATAGAGACTGGCGGCGATGAGAGGTACCAGCACCAGGCCGACAACGGCCGCCGCGCGGCGGCGCCACGGCGAGTCGACCACTGTCTCCAGCGTGGCCTCCGCGGCTTCGGCGGCAGCCAGGAGACGCCGCGACACTTCGACACGCGCGGCTTCTGCTTCTTTGTCCGCGATCAAACCCGCGGCACGGTCGCGCTCGATTTCATCAAGTTGATCGCGGTAAACGGCGACGTCATTACCCCGGTGCACCGGTGTCCGCCGCGACAACGGCCATAGCACGGCGAGAATCGCCGCCGCCGTCATCAACACGAACATGAGCCAAAGCGCCATTCGCTATCCTCACGCGATGCGCGAGGCAATACACCAGTGGCAGCAGCGAGGCGAGCGTCAGGCCAGCGGAGTCCAGGTGCCGTCCGGATTGCGGCAAGCGGTGCCGCGCGCCGTTTGCGGCGTGCCGTCGACATAAATGGTGTGAGTGTAGGAGCGGCAATTGCGGCCGGCCTGCTGATAGGCCGGTCCCGGTACGATCGAGCCGTAGCGCCCGCTGTCGGGGTTGCGCCAGGCCACCGGCGCGCCCGACGGCCCGCTCTCGAGCGCCGCCATTTGCGCCTCATAGGCGCGGCGCTTGTCTTCATCGTCGAGCGACGCGCCAATGCGATTGCCGAGCAACCCTCCAATCAGAGCGCCTGCTGCCGCCCCGCCGAGTTTGCTGCCCGCGCCGCCGCCGGTGACCGCCGCACCCAGCAACGCGCCGCCAGCCGCGCCGAGCAACGTGCCGCTGCTTTCCTTCGGCCCCATATTGTCCGGACTGTTGGCGCAGGCTGCGAGCGCGCCAGCGAGACCAAGCGCGATAATCGCGCCGGCAGTATTTCGAACCGACATGGTAGCCCCCCGGAAAGTCAGAAATCGAATGCGCAATCACTTTAACGGATCGCAGGAATAGGGCAAAACCGGGGCCTCGCTGAAGGCTCAGGCTGCGGCCGGCAAAACAAGTTCAGCGCGCAGCCCGCCGGCCGGCGCCGAGCCAAGATTGAGCGTCCCGCCGTAAAGCGCGGCCAATTCGACCACGATCGACAATCCGAGCCCGGACCCCGGCTTGCTCTCGTCGAGCCGCTGGCCACGTTTGGCAACCCGGTCGCGGTCGGACGGCGACAGCCCGCGCCCGTCATCATCAACGACGACGCGGATCACTTCCTTCGTGCCGGCATCGCGACGTTCGCAGGTCACCTCAATCGACACCAATGACGTCGCCCACTTGCAAGCGTTATCGACCAGGTTACCGATCATCTCCTCGAGATCCGGGCGCTCACCGCGGAAGCGTGCCTTATCATCGGAATCCACGTCGATCGCGATGCTCCGGTCGCGGTGGATCTTCTCCATCGTGCGTGCCAGCGCAGTGACGACCGGCGTTACCTCAGTGATGCTGCCGACCATCGTCGCGCGCGCCGCGATCCGAGCGCGCTGCAGATGCCGGGCAACCTGATCACGCATGATATCAGCCTGTTCGAGGACTTTTTGCGCGAACGGATCGTGGCTTCGCCCCGCCGCTTCGTTCACCATCACCGAGATCGGCGTCTTGAGCGCATGCGCGAGATTGCCGACATGCGTGCGGGCGCGCTCGACGATTTCCTTGTTGGCTTCGATCAGCGCATTGGTTTCGCGCGCGAGCGGCGCAATTTCTTCGGGGAACTGCCCTTCGAGACGTTCAGCAGTGCCGCCGCGGATTGCGGCAAGACTTTCGGAAATGCGCTTGAGCGGCGCGAGACCGAACCGGACCTGGAACATCGTCGTCAGCAGCAAGACCGCGGCCAGCGCCGAGAATGTCACGAGCAGCGCCTGATCGAACGAGCGCGTTTCCTCGACGATTTCGGCGGCATCGCCGGCCACCGCGACGAGATAGTGCCCCTCATCGCCGAGGTCGATGTTGCGCTCGAGGAGCCGCAACCGCTGATCTTCGGGACCCGAGACATAGCCTTCGCGCGAGCCGCTCGCCGACGGCTGCACGCCTTTATCCTGAAGATGCGGCAAACCGCCGTCCCATAACGAGCGCGAGGAGCGCACGTCTTTCTTGCCGGGATCGAGCCTGGTGACCTGCCAATACCAGCCTGAAAGCGGCAGTTCGAACAATGGTTCGCCGAGCGATTGTGGGAATTTCTCGCCGCCCTCCTCCGGCGCCGCAACGTCCGCCACCAGCGTACGCAAATAGACGCCGAGCCGCCGGTCGAACGCCCGCTCGACCGCTTGCCGGTAGAGCGAGGACAGCACGATGCCGGTGATGAACAGGATGATCGCGGCCCACGCAGTCGCCGACAGGAACAGCCGCAGCGCAAGCGAATTGGAGCGCATCTAAGTCTTGGCGTCTGGCTTTACGTCAGACTTGATATCCGGCTTTACGTCTGGTTTGGCGTCGGGTGGGGTGAGCAGATAACCCAGACCGCGGACCGTCTGGATGATTTCGACGCCGAGCTTTTTGCGGATACGGCCCACGAACACCTCGATGGTGTTCGAATCGCGATCGAAATCCTGATCGTAGAGATGCTCGACGAGCTCGGTGCGCGAGACGACGCGGCCGCTGTGATGCATCAGGTAGTCAAGCAGGCGGTATTCGTGGCTGGTCAGCTTGACGTGATTGCCGTTGACCGACACGCGGCCGGTGCGGGTGTCGAGCCGCACCGGGCCGCAGGTGAACTCGCTTTTGGCGTGCCCGACCGAACGGCGCAACAGCGCGCGCACGCGCGCCAAAACCTCTTCGAGGTGGAAAGGCTTGGCGACATAGTCGTCGGCGCCGGCATCGAACCCCTGCACCTTGTCGCTCCAGCGATCGCGCGCGGTCAGCATCAGCACCGGCATCGCACGCCCCGCCCGCCGCCAGCTTTCCAGCACCGAAATGCCGTCCATCTTCGGCAGACCGATATCGAGAATGACGGCGTCGTACGGCTCGCTTTCGCCGAGATAATGGCCTTCCTCGCCATCGAAGGCGCGATCGACCACGTAACCGGCTTCGGTCAGCGCGGTCGCGAGCTGTCGGTTGAGGTCGGGATCATCCTCGACAACGAGGAGGCGCAAGGCGTGTATCTCCGGTCAGCCGCCACCCACCACATTGCCATTGGCGGCATCGACGGTGGCGCGGGTCACTTTGCCACTGCGCGAGAGCAGAGTCAGCATGTAGACAAGACCGTCCGCCCCCCGGCAAAGCCGCGCCCGCACCACTTCGCCCTTATTTTTCGGCCGAATTGTGTGGATGGCCTGCGCCAGCGGCACCGCTTGACGGGAAGCGACCGCCTCGCGCTGCGCCTCTTTACTCAAGCAGTCCTGCGAATCGACCGCCGCGGCGGGCCGCGCCAGTAGAAGGACGAGGCCGACACCGATGATATGTTTGGCGAACATGTCGTGCGTCTTAGAGACGCTCCGCTGAATGCCGGGTGAACGCGGACAACTTCACGCGCTGGCGGCAGCCCGGGCGGGTTTGCGCCCAAGAATGACCTTGATTCTGCCGCTGAGTTGCTGCGCCGTGAATGGCTTCTGCGGAATATCGACGTCCGGTTCCGGACCATCCGAGGCAAACGCATTGCGAATTGCGCCGGGCCAGACGCCTCGCCTCGCAAGCAGGCGTACCGTGCGATGCACGATCGCGTTCTTGGCGTAGCCCTAGCGCGCCAGCGCCGCGTAGTCGCGCGGCGTCCAAGCGCGTCAGCCGCCATTCTTAAAACAAAAAGCCTCGCGGTCCGCGAGGCTTTAGTTTCGGGGCGGAGAAGATGTGTTTGATCCGGGCTAGCACCGAAATCCTTGTCTACGGCGCGTGCTAAGCTCTCGCCGCTTGAGTCGCGGTGTTCACCCTTTGCCATTGAAAGCGAAAAGGAGAACCACCCCATGACGGCCTTCAACATCGTGCGTTTCAAAGTGAAGCCCGGCCGCGCGCGGGCCTTCATCAATGCTCACCGTGGCGCCCGGCTAGGGGCCCGCGGTTTCAAGGGCGGCGTGCTGGTGCGAACCGGTGCGCGCACCTTCTGCATCATCGGCGAATGGTCGAGCTTCGGCGCGATGGCCAGGGCGCGACCGCAGATGATCAGCATCCTCGACACGTTCCGCAAACATTTGGCCAAAGTCGGGCCTAGCGGCGTTACCGATCCGGTGTCAGGCCAACAGGTGTTGAAGTTGCGGGGATCGCAGTCGCGCCGCGCGCAGCGTAAAAAGACCAGACGAAAGGTGCGGCGAAAATCGTCACGCACCCGGCGCAAACGGCGGAGCTAGCTTTCCGCCTCATCACGCGACCCCTTTGAGCCACCAATAAAGCTTGTTCTTAGTCAGCCCGGTCGCGGCGCGGATAGCCACAATCGCCGCGCCCTCGGCATACATCTGCTGGGCGCGTTGCGCCCGCCTCGGGGATCTCATTTAGATCGCCCCTCCAAAATGCAAAAGCCGCGGCATTCGCCACGGCTTTGCTGCATCGCCTTACGCGACGTGATTGAAGAAGACGAACCACACCAGCGCCAACAACGAGATCACACTTATAGTACTGATACTCAACACCCCGACAACCGACGGCCCACGTTCGCCGCCGCGTGCCTCGCGCGCGGTCTCGATGATGTGGCCTTCCCGAGTTCTTTCCATCGCATCCTCTTCCGCATCGCAGAGGCTCCGCGCCAGCAACGGCCGGAACACTTGATCGCAGAACAACGCCGTCAACACTAAGCCGTTCCTAGCGAGTTCCCTCCCGTGCAGGTGCCGTTCCCGGTGCAGTTGTGGAGCGCGGCCTTCAGGAATCGGATCAGCCTCGCTGTCAAGGACTACTTTCCTACTTCAATCATTCGATAGGATTTTATTGATAATTCAGATGAAACAGACCGACTGCGAAACGGCTTATGCTTTTTATTTTTATTGAGACTCGGCCGCACCGACACCGACTGATGACACTCCGCATACGCCTCTGAAACTCCCGCCGGAGGAACCGCCAATGCCACTCAAACCAACGATGCCGCAGCCAAACCGCGGGCCAAGCCGAAGCCGGACCCCGGCTCTAAGCCTAGGCGAAAAAAGGCTCCGGCCCTTTGTGCGCCGGAGCCTTCCCCCCATAAGCCGGTGCTCAGACTTCCCCGGCGTTGGGTAATGTCACTGTGCGCTATCTGTGGCGCGGCGGAAGCGACGCACGACTCTATGCCGAAGGCGCGGTTAAGGCGCGTTTCGCGCTGGACACCGCGGCAGTAAGAAATTGTTGGCTGTGCGCCGTATCTTTCATTTCGCGTTGGCGCCGGTCTGCTTCTTCGCCGAGGCCGCCGGTTTAGCCGGCTCGCGCACCCCGCCCCACGGGTCGTTGGAGGGCTGGGCCTGCGCCGGAATTTTCTTCATCGCAGCGCGGTAAGCTGCATCCCGTTCGGCATCGCGTTGCTTTTCTTCCTCGGTCTTGACCTTGTCAGGCTGTATCAGGTTGGCGCCCAACGGTATGCCTCCGGAACTATTGCCACCGTCGCCGACCTGGGCCCGCGCCGCGGCGCTCGCCAGCGAAAATGCCCCCGCGAGCAAACCGGTGCACAAAACCGCTGCGGACAAATGTCGTGTCGTCATGGTGTCAATTCCCGGAGCCGAAGATTAACTCAACTACTCAATCGGGCAAAGATGCGGCAAAGCCGCGTCGTCTTGGTTCACAGCGGCTGCGCGGCGGCTTCTTCGACGGCACCGCTGCTATTGGTCTCGGCATTGCCGGTTTCTGAGGGTGGGACCAGCGCGCGGGCGCGCTGCGCGCGTTCGAACTCGTCGTAACGCGGATCGCCCGGCCGCGGCGGCGCGTCCGGCGGCAGGCCGCCGGCCCAATGCGGGACGAGATCGGCCATGCTGGTCGACAGAATTGTGTTGAGCGAGCCGCAGCCGCCGAGCGACAGCCCGGCGCACAGCACGGCCATGATGGTGAAGACGCGACGCAACAGACAACTCCCCCGCTCCGAATGAGTATGCCCGGTTTAGCCGCAGTATTCTAGCGTTGCGCTCGGCGCGGTTAACGCAGCGCCGGCGCGCCGTCTTCGCCCTTTTTGGCATGCACCGGTATAGGCCGCGGCAAAGGTGTATAGGTCGCGCGCTCGCAATCGTCGATTACCACGGCGCGGCGGAATGACACCGCGTCACGATCGACAATCGCCAGAAACAATCCGTTCGCCGTTTTCAGACACGCCACCCAATCACCGAGCTGCGTCAGATGCGGCAGCACCAACGGCGAAATCAGCGCGCCGGCCAGTGTCACGTTCTTGAGTTGCGCCAGCGCAGCATTGGCGATCGCCTGCTTGTAGTTGCCGAGCGTAACCGGCAATGGCGCCGCGTCTTGCGCCTGAACCGCCGCTGCACCCATCAGCATCAATGCGGCGAACAACCGGCGCAAAGGCTAGCGGACCGGCGCGTCGCCGCGACAGGCCTGCGGCTCGCCGTTGAATGCGCTCCAACCCCAGCCGCATTTGCTGCAGCCGCCGAGCGAACCGGCAAGTAGTCCGATCGCCAACACGGATATGAGAAATTTACCCGGCATGCTGTGAATTATAACGCAACATCACGTTCGCAGCGAGCGCCGCCTTAACACGAAAAATGTCAGATTTCTCGCAAACGACCCCGCAGTTTGGCGGCAGCGCGTCTACTCCGCCGGAATCTGTGTGGCCGGACCCTGCGGCGTGGTCGCAGCCGGGGCCTGTTCCAGCGAGGACTTCAGCGGTTTCTCTTCCATCGCAATTGTAAAAGTGAGCGCGAACGAAAGGACGAGAGCACAGGTCATGAATACGAAGCGGAACGCATAAGCGAGGTCGCCCGCCGACGCCGTGCGCGCTAGCATCTCGATCGACATGCCGGTGACACCGCCGAGCCCGCCGAGCACGATCGCACCCAGCACCGCGACGATCAGCGCCGAGAACAGCGCGCGGAAGAAGTTCGCAGCGCCGGTCGCGATACCCATCTGCCATCGTGGCACGGCGTTCTGCAGGCAGACCGTCGACACCGGAAACAGGGTGCCGAGGCCACAGCCAACCAGGAACAGAAGAATCTCGACTAGCACGATCGGCATGGTGGCTGGCCAGATCGCCAGCGCGCCCAGACACAGGATCGAAACCGGCAAGCCGAGAAGCGGCATGCGCTTGTAATGCGTGACGTGCGACATCGCCCGGCCTGCGACGGTCGAGAACAGCGGCGTCGCCGCCATCAAAGGAATGAGCGCAAGGCCGGATTCACTCGCGGTCAGATGCAGCACGACCTCGAAATAGAGCGGCACAAAGATCGTCATGCCGACCAGCGCGCCCATGCAGCAGGCGCCGGCAAGCGCGGCGCAGCGCACCACCGGATTGGCGAGCACCGCAAGCGGCAGAAACGGCTCGGCGGTCGCGACCAACCGCCAGCCGAACAGCACCCAGAAAAATGCCGACAGGATAAACAGCGCGCCGATCGGCGCCGAGATCCAGTCATAGGTGCGGCCGCCCCACGACAAAGCGAGCAGAAGTAGCACCGAGGCCGCGATCATGGTCAGCGCGCCGATGAGGTCGAGCCTGTGTCTGCGCGGCTGGAACGGCACACGCTTGAGGACATTCGAGGTCATGCCGAGCGCGGCGAGACCGAGCGGCAGGTTGATCCAGAAGATCAACGACCAATCGAGATGCTCGGTCAGAAATCCGCCGAGCACCGGTCCGCCGATCGAGGAGGTCGCGAACACCGCGCCGATGTAGCCCTGATAGCGGCCGCGTTCGCGCGGCGACACGATGTCGGCAATGATAGTTTGCGCCAACGCCATTAATCCACCGCCGCCAAGGCCTTGCAGGGCGCGCGCCAGGACGAGGATGGTGATGCTGGGCGCCAGCGCGCAGGCCAGCGAGCCGACGACGAAGATCACGATCGCGATCAGCATCATCGTTCTACGGCCATGAATATCCGAGAGTTTTCCGTAGAGTGGCGTTACCGCGGTCGACGTTAGCAGATAGGCAGTCACGACCCACGATAGCTCGGACAGATTATTGAAATGCCGGCCGATGGTCGGCAGCGCCGTCGCAACGATAGTCTGGTCGAGCGCCCCCAAAAACATCGCGAGCAGAATGCCAAGCACGATGGTGCGGATTTCTGGATGCGTGAGACGCGGCAGATCGTCGGATTTCGACGCCGGCTTCGTGGATTTAGTAGCGGATTTGGCTTTGAGCGGCCGGGTCGACGACATGGCGCAAGGGTAATGCCGTGCTGTGCAGCAAAGTTCAATGCTTTGCCGCACAACCCTTCCCTTTGATCACTGCATAGGCCGCTTCTCCGACTTATACGGACTTATTGTGCGACGAAAAGCTTGGTCAGATTGGTGCCGATGGTCTGAAAAACGCTGACGATTTGGTCGGATTTGGTCAGCAGGAAGAAGTTTTCCGGCTCGCTGGCGCATTGCTGGAGCAACGTCGAGGTCGGGTCACCATCGGTATTGACCTGAATGGTGTAGAGCACGATCCCAGCTGCTTTGATGTTGCTGCAAGTCATCGTCTGCCGGTTGTCAATCGATGATTGCGTCGAATACCAGCGATCCTGCGTGTTCAGACCATCCGTCAACAGAACGATGGCGTGCACGTATTTGTAATTCGGATCTTCTGCTGGCGCCGTGAACGGGCCCCCGCCCGTCAGCGACATCCATCCCAGCGCAAGCCCGATCGCCTGATTGGTATTGCCGGATGGCGACATGCCGTTCACCAGCGTGGTCATAGCGGTCCAATTCGTGCTCAGTCCCATGACCGCTTGCGTGCAGGAACTGTATTGCTCCGCTGCGAACAGTGACGGAGTAGTGCCGGGCGTAGGCGGCAGCACATTGGTGTCGTAGTTCGCCGCGTCCGGCGCCACAGTGCCCCCACGATCCATCACACAGCCGTTCCATGCCGTATGACTCGCTGGCGTCCAGACGCCGCCATGCGACAGGCAGCTGCTGAGCGAGTGGCGGCGCGTGTCGGTGCATCTCCCGTTATTAGCCTCCCAGTCGGCCCAGTCGATCCAGTCGGCGGTCGCATTCGCCGGATTGAGATTGACGTCCTTGGAGAACGGCACGATCGAGACATAGACGTCATCCGAGCCCGACCCCGCCGACTGCAATTGCGTAAGTAGATTATTGGTCGCGGTCTTGAGCGCGCCGATCTTGTTGTAGTTCGCCATCGAGCCGGTGTTGTCGAGCACCAGCGCGACACGCAGCCGCGACGACCCCCATTTGGTCGTCGTCGAGCCGCTGATCGCAAGCGAGTCGTAGCCGATCAGGCCCATAAAGTTGGTAGGCACCGAGGCCGACCCGCTGATGACGATCTGCGAGCCCGAACCTCCCGAATAGCTCACATTGATCGCGACGTTGGTGGCTTCGCTCTTGTTGAACAGCGCGTGGAAATAGTTTTCGGCATTGGTCTGCAATTGCGCCGGCGTGTCGAGCGCCGCCTCGCGAGCGAGAAGGAGCGCAGTGGAATCGAGCGCCGATTGAAACGACGCCTTGGCCGCGTTGCCGTGGCTGAAGTCGACGGCAGCACCAGTGAGCAGCAATAACGGAAAAAGCGTAAAGCCGAAGACGATGGCGGCGTTGCCGTCACGCGCGTTGGCAAAGACGCGCAGCAATCCGAATAGACGACGCATGGGGATGGACCTTGCGAAAATGCGACAACGCGCGGGCTAGTTAAGGCCGTTCGACACGCTGGTGAAGGTGTCATTAACGTCGCTGCCGACGGTATTGACGGCGACAATGATCACCAGCGCGATGCCGGCGGCGAGTAGCGCATATTCGATCGCGGCAACTCCGGTCTCATCATTCAAGAATGCGATAAATGCGGCTTTGAGCATTTGACTTCCCCCTTCGGTGTGACAAATCCGAATTTGTTCCGTGACCCGCTAACAATTGCTGGTGAGCGCGGTCGGTGGTTTGAAGCAACTGAGCGGAAAATATTTCGGCGAAATAGCAGGCGGTTTATTTCAAATGCGATTCAGCAAGATCGCATGTAGCGCACAGAACTGAGGATTGGTCAGCGTTTTCAAAGGCGCAGGCTCCGCTGTCACGCCGATCGCTCAAATTTTTCTCAATGCCAGTTCGAACTTTGCCGAACCGGAAATGGAATATTCAAAGCAATCGCTTTAACCGCTTTTGAGCATAGCGCGAGGAAGCCTCCGATCTTCACCAATTGAATACTTCGCGGCTTCGATAGTCCGATCCTCACGGGCGCAAATGCCGGCGTCCATCCAGAACAGATCGGAAGCCGCTATGCGTTCCAGTACTTTCGTCATGATAGCTTTTGCCGTCGTGTTCGGCCTGCTCGCTGTGTTCATCGCGCAGAGCTGGTTGAACGGCCAGGCCGCGCGGCAAGTCGCTGGGCCCGCGCCGCGGCAGGCGCCCGTAAAGACCATCGTAGTCGCCAAGCAGCCGTTGCGCTTCGGCGCTCAACTTGAAGCGGAGATGCTGCGTGAGGTGTCGTGGCCCGGCAACGACCTGCCGACCGGCTCGTTTGCTAAAATTTCCGACGTCTTGTCCGGCGGACCGCGTCTCGTGCTCGCCGCCGTCGAACCCAATGAACCGCTGCTCGCGGTCAAGGTCACCGGCGCCGGCCAGCGCGCGACGTTATCCGCGCTGGTGGGTCCCGGCATGAAGGCCGTCA
>JAFAQJ010000282.1 GCA_019246455.1 Pseudolabrys sp. | reverse complement strand
CATGAACATCAACGAGAAGTCCGGCGCGCTCCATCCGGAAGCGATGTGCAAGGCGGTCGTCGAGCACGGCGCGCACCTCGGCATCGCGCTCGACGGCGACGCCGACCGCGTCATGATCATCGACGAGCGCGGCCATGTGGTCGACGGCGACCAGTTGCTCGCGGTGGTCGCAGAGAGCTGGAAAGAAGACGGCCGTCTGTCTAAGCCCGGCATCGTCGCGACGGTCATGTCCAATCTTGGCCTCGAACGACATCTGTCGGGCCTCGGCATCGGTCTGGTACGCACGCCGGTCGGCGACCGCTACGTGCTCGAGCAGATGCTGGCGCAAGGTTATAATGTCGGCGGCGAGCAATCCGGCCACATTATTCTTTCCGACTACAATACGACCGGCGACGGCTTCGTAGCGGCGCTGCAGCTGCTCGCGGTTGTGCGCAAGCAGAACAAGCCGGTGTCGGAGATTTGTCACCGCTTCGAACCGCTACCGCAAATTCTCAAGAACGTGCGGGTGCAGAAGGGCACCTCGATCGAGAGTACGAAGGTGCGCTCGGCGATCTCTGCCGCAGAAGCCAAACTCGGGCGCAATGGGCGGCTGCTGGTGCGCCCGTCAGGGACGGAACCCGTGATCCGCGTCATGGGCGAGGGGGACGACAAGATGCTGGTCGAGGCGGTCGTCGACGACGTTTGCGAGGCGCTGAGCCAGGCCGCCGCGGCCTAAGAGGGCGCGCATTTTGCGCGCGTTTCCTCGACCGGCAAGATTCCATTAACGAATGGGGCGCCGCGATACCGGCGTCCCCTTTTGTTTTTCGCGGATTGCCATGGTGAGCGTCGCGTTAAAAAACGTCGTTAAAAAATACGGTTAAGGGGCACTTAAGGTTTTGCTGCCATCGTCGCCGTTACGTGGGGAGTCCGTGCGCACGGACGACCGTTCGTCACGAGGATTAAGCGATGGCTGTCTGGCGTTTGAGATGGTTCGCCGCGGCGCTGCTGCCGGTCTGCTTGGGCACCAACGCGCTGGCTGCCGATTATCCGCAGCCGGTTTGCTACGACTACGCGACGATCCAGGCGGGCCGCGCGCCGCCCGGCGCGGTGCCTTGTTACGTGCCGCCGCCGCCGGTGATCGTCGAGGAATTCTCCGGCTGGTATCTGCGAGGCGATATCGGCTTCAGCAATCAGCAGGTCAAGAGCCTCAGCAATCCGCTGTTCGACACGGTTTCATTTCAGGCCGCCGGCTATGGATTCGATTCCGCCGGGATTTTCGGACTGGGCGCCGGCTACTATTTCAACGACTGGCTGCGGTTCGATCTGACCGGCGAATATCGCTCGCGCTCGAATTTCCACGGCCTCGAGATTTACTCGCCGACGGGCGCGCCGAGCTTCACCGACGAGTACCACGCCAGCAAGTCGGAGTGGCTGTTCCTCGCCAACGCCTATGTCGATCTCGGTACGTGGTGGTCGATCACGCCTTTCGTCGGCGCCGGTATCGGCACTGCGCGCATCACTATCCACAACTTCACCGACATCTGCACGACCTGCGCCGGTGGCGGCGTCGCGCTCGCTGACGATACTTCGAAATGGAATTTCGCCTGGGCGCTACACGCCGGCCTCGCCTACAAGGTATCGAAAAACTTCCTCGTCGAACTCTCCTATCGCTATGTCGATATGGGCGACGGCGTTACCGGCGATATCCGCGACTACCTCGGTAACAACACGGTCTTCAATCCGACCACGTTCAAGCACCTGACCTCGCACGACATCAGATTAGGCGTGCGCTTCAACCTTGATTCGCTGTTCGAACGCTCGTGCTGCACGGCGCCGGTTTATTCACCGCCAGTCTACGCGCCACCCCCCGTTTATTCGCCGCCCGTCTATGCACCGCCGGCGCTGCGCAGCCGCGGATAGGGTTCGCGGGTTTGTAATGAGTGAAAGGATTTTACGTATGCGTCGTTATCGCAAAACATTTATCGCTGCTGGAGCGCTCGCCGTTACATCGGCCGCAGCGTACGCGGCAGATATGCCGGGCACGCGCCCGCCACCGTTTCTTCCGCCGCCCGCCGTAACCGACACCCCCTACGGCTTCGACGCCGTCGACGGTGGCTGGTATCTGCGGGGCGACATCGGTCATCGCTGGGGCAGAGTTGGCAACGCGTCGACCACGGCGCCCTTCACGGCGCCGAGCGACAGCAAGCTTGGCGATGGTGCTGTTGGCACGGTTGGCGGCGGGTACAAGCGCAACTGGCTGCGTGGCGACGTTACGGTCGATCTCGGCTCGTCGCAGAAATACACCGGCACGACGCTAGCGCCCGGCGACACCACCGCCAAAATCCAGACGAGTTCCATTCTCGCCAATGGCTATCTCGACCTCGGCAGTTGGTTTGGCTTCACGCCTTACGTTGGGGCCGGCGCTGGCGCGACTTATCTCAAGATGAGCGACTATCAGAGCGCGGGTGCGCCGCCCTTTACTAACACCAGTCCGCATCGTCAGTGGAATTTCACCTGGGCGGCGATGGCAGGCGTCGGCTGGCGCGTTGCGCCAAACATGGTGCTCGATCTCGGTTATCGCTATCTCGGCTTCGGCGACCTAAACACCAACACGGACGTCTCGGGTCAGACGACATTCAAGAATGTCGCCGCGCACGAAGTGAGAATCGGTGTGCGCTGGTATTTCGACGACGCTCGGCACTAACGCCACAATCAGCGGGTTCTAGGAAACGGATCGCGCAGCGCATTGACGGCGCGCGTGCGATCACGTATCTCCGCCAGTGGGACACCCCTCCCCACCGAGGGGCGCCTATCTGGAAGGATAGACACAATGGCGAATCCGAAACCCGGCGTGCGGCCGGTCAACCCGCACTTTTCGTCCGGCCCCTGCGCCAAGCGCCCCGGCTGGTCTCTCCAAGCACTCACCGACGCCGTATTAGGCCGCTCGCACCGCTCGAAGCTCGGCAAAGCCAAGCTCAAGCGGGCGATCGATCTGACGCGCGAGATCCTTGAAGTGCCGGCGGATTACCGCATCGGCATCGTGCCGGCGTCCGATACCGGCGCGGTCGAAATGGCGCTGTGGTCGCTGCTCGGCGCGCGGCCCATCACGATGCTGGCGTGGGAATCGTTCGGCGAAGGCTGGGTCACCGACGTCGAAAAGCAGCTCAAGCTCAAGGACGTCACCACGATCAAGGTGCCGTACGGCGAATTGCCGGACCTCTCGAAGATCGATTTCAACAGCGACGTCGTCTTCACCTGGAACGGCACGACCTCGGGCGTGCGGGTGCCGAACGGCGACTGGATCGCCGCCGATCGTAAGGGTCTGACGATCTGCGACGCGACCTCCGCCGCGTTCGCGCAGGGGCTCGATTTCAAGAAGCTCGATGTCACGACTTTCTCCTGGCAGAAGGCGCTGCGCGGCGAGGGCGCACA
>JAFAQJ010000281.1 GCA_019246455.1 Pseudolabrys sp. | reverse complement strand
CGATGCCCGACATCGAGAATGTTGGCGCCGAGCTGGCCGAGCCGGCTCGCGATCACACCGAGCACGCCGGGACGATCGGGAATGCTCAGCCGGAACGAAACTATCTGCTGCTCGCGCTCGAGTTCGCGCACGATGATCGACGCGAGAATGCGCGGGTCGATATTGCCGCCGGACAGGAGAAGGCCAATCTTACGGCCACGGAAGCGATCCGCATTACTCAGCACAGCGGCAAGACCCGCCGCCCCCGCGCCTTCCGCGACGGTCTTTTGCCAGGTCACAAAGGCATTCACCGCGCGCTCGATCGCCGACTCTTCGACGAGTAGAACGTCCGAGACCAACTCACGCACAATCGGGATTGTCATTCCTGTAATTTTCTTGACGGCGATGCCATCCGCCAATGTCGAGCCACCCGTGACTTGGTCTTTGCCGTGCAGTGCATTCCACATCGCGGGATAAAGCGCCGCCTCGACGCCGACAATCTCGATGCTCGGCTTGACCGCCTTAGCGGCAATCGCGTTGCCCGAAATCAGCCCGCCACCACCAATCGGAATGACGAGGACGTCAAGCGCAGGCACGTCCTCGAGCATTTCGAGAGCCACCGTGCCCTGCCCGGCGATGATCTTCGCGTCGTCGAAGGGATGAACCTGAACAAAGCCGCGCGCGGCGATCAATTCCTCGACGCGGCTTTGTGCCTCACCGACCGACTCGCCGTGGAGAACGACATCGGCGCCGTACGAGCGAGTCGCCGCGACTTTCACGAACGGGGTCGTCACCGGCATTACGATTGTTGCCGGTATCTTGAGCCGCGCCGCATGGTAGGCGACCGCCTGGGCGTGATTGCCCGCCGACATCGCCACGATCCCGCGCGCTTTCTCGGCCTCCGATAGCGCCGATAGCCTGGTGACGGCGCCCCGTTCCTTGAACGAATTGGTGATCTGGAGATTCTCGTATTTGACGAAAACCTCGGCGCCTGTCAGCGCCGACAATTTGGGGGCCGGCAGGAGGGGCGTGCGCAGGACCTGCCCGGCCATGACCCGCCGGGCCGCTTCGATATCGGAAACCGTAATTTTGTCAGCCATGGCCGCAGATTGCCGCAGCCCCGCGAAGCAATCTACCCATTGCGCCGGAATCGTTTAATCTCCATGTCACGGGGCCGGGACCAAGCGCGCTTTGGAGAAGCTTTCCGCCGTGCCTATCGACGTTAAACCTCACGCCTACGACCCCGATCTCAATCCTGAATTGTTCGAGGGCGTACTGGCGCGCCGCGTCGTCGCCTTCGCCATCGATTTCATCATCATCGCCATTCCGGTGGTGCTGGCATCGATGTTCATCTTTGTGTTCGGCATCGTAACGTTAGGATTGGGCTTTGCGCTGTACTGGCTGCTGCCGGCCGCGTCCGTGATCTGGGCCATCGTTTATTTCGGGGTGACGATCGGCGGACCGAAGTCGGCCTCGATCGGCATGCGGGTCATGGATCTGGAAATGCGCACGTGGTACGGCGAGCCGGCCTATTTCGTGCTCGGGGCGGTCCATGCCGTCGCATTCTGGTTCAGCGTGTCGTTCTTCACCCCATTCGTGCTGCTGGTGGCGTTCTTCAATCAGCGGCGGCGATTGCTGCACGACATTCTGCTTGGCACCGTCATCATTAACAATTCGGTACGGGCGCAGGCGCTGCGCATGGCGGGAGCCCATTAGAGTGAGTTCGTGACCCAGCATTCGCGCAACACCCCTCAGTTTTACCTCACGGCACCCTCGCCATGCCCGTATCTGGGCGGGCAGGAAGAGCGCAAGGTGTTCACCCATCTGGTGGGCGAACGGGCGGGTGAGCTCAACGATCTCCTGACCCACGGGGGCTTTCGGCGCAGCCAATCGATCGCTTACCGGCCCGCCTGCGAAACCTGCCGCGCCTGCGTCTCGGTGCGCGTGGTCGCGGCGGACTTTGTCCCCTCGCGCGGGATGCGCCGGATTGCTGAACGCAATGCCGATATTGTGGGGGACATGCGCCAGCCGACGCCAACCTCTGAACAATATTCGATCTTCCGCGCCTATCTTGATGCACGGCACCGCGATGGCGGCATGGCGGATATGACTGTTCTCGACTACGCGATGATGATCGAGGACAGCCACGTCGATACGAGACTGATCGAATATCGTCAGCGCGGCACTGATACCGGTTTAACCGGCCGCGGCGACGGCCCTCTGCTGGCGATGGCATTGAGCGACGTCCTCAGCGACGGATTGTCGATGGTCTATTCTTTCTTCGACCCGGATGCCGGCAATCGCTCGCTTGGCACGCTGATGATCCTCGATCATATCGAGCGGGCGAAGAAGATGGGGTTACCCTATGTCTATCTGGGTTATTGGGTCCCCGGCTCGCGGAAGATGGACTACAAGGGCCGCTTCC
>JAFAQJ010000275.1 GCA_019246455.1 Pseudolabrys sp. | reverse complement strand
GCAGCAGTACCCGGAAGCGCTTGAGCACCACCGGCTGCGCCGCGAGATCATCGCCACGCAGCTCGCGAATTCGATGATCAACCGCGGCGGACCAACATTGATCGTGCGCATCGCCGACCAAACCGGCGCGAGCGCCGAACAAATCGCATTTGCGTTTGCCGCCGTGCGCAACAGTTATGACATGCCTGCCATCAACGAGGCGATCAACACGCTCGACAACAAGATTCCCGGCGCGCTGCAGCTATCGCTCTATGCGTCGGTCGAAAACTTGCTGCTCGACCGGCTGGTCTGGTTCCTACGCAATGTCGACTTCAAGGAAGGGCTTGCCGGTGTCATCGATCACTATCACGGCGGCATTGCGGAGGTCGCCGCTTCACTCGACGGCGCGCTGTCGGAAAGCGGTATTGCGGCTCGCAATGCGCGCGAAGCTGAATTGACCAAGGCGGGTGTCGCCGCCGATCTGGCGCGCAAGCTCACCAATCTGCCGGACCTGCGCCACGCCACCGACATCGTGATGGTGGCGGATCGGGCCAAGAAGCCCGTCGGCGAAGTGACGAAAACCTATTTTGCCGCCGAAGCCTACTTCCAACTCGACCGCATCTCAGGCGCGGTGAAGGACATCGTCGTTGCCGATTATTTCGATCGCCTTGCGCTCGATCGTTCACTCGACGCGATCGGTGATGCCGAGCGCCGTATTGCCGCGGTCATGGTCGGCAACGGTGCGACCGGCGTGGACGCCGTCGATGCCTGGGTTAAGCCGCGTCACGCCGAAGTCGAACGCATCCGCTCCGCGATCCACGAGATCGCGCGTTCCGGGCTGACCTTGTCGAAGCTGTCGGTCGCGGCCTCGATGCTGGGCGATCTGGCGCGCAGCAACTAATGCCTAAAATGCCGCGTTCCGGTGAACACCATGGCGATGCCATGCTCGTTCGCCGCTGCGATCACCTTGTCGTCGTTGACCGAGCCGCCGGGCTGAATCACCGCGGTCGCACCGGCCTCGATCGTCACCAGTAGTCCATCCGGGAACGGGAAGAAGGCGTCGGACGCCACCACCGAGCCCTTGGTCAGCGGCGTCGCGAGCTTTAACTCCTTCGCGGCGTCCTCCGCCTTGCGCGCGGCGATGCGCGCCGCGTCGACCCGGCTCATCTGACCGGCGCCAATGCCGACGGCGGCGAGGTCCTTGGCGTAGACGATGGTGTTCGACTTGACATGCTTCGCGACGCGGAACGCGAAGCGCAGGTCGCGCAGTTCGATCTCGGACGGCTTGCGCTTGGTGACGACCTTCAAGTCCATGTCGTCAGCCACCGCGTTGTCGCGCGATTGCACGAGAAGACCGCCCGCGACCGACTTCACGATTACACCTTTCTCGCGCGGGTCGGGCACGCTGCCGGCGATCAACAGCCGTAGATTCTTCTTCGTACCGACGATCTTGATCGCCTCCTCGTCGGCGTCAGGCGCGATGATGACCTCGGTGAAGATCTCGACGATCGCTTTGGCGGCCTCGGCGTCGAGCTTGCGGTTGAGCGCGATAATGCCGCCGAACGCCGAGGTCGAGTCACAAGCGAGCGCCTTCTTGTAGGCTTCGACAAGATTCTTGCCCTCCGCGACGCCGCACGGATTGGCGTGCTTGACGATCACACAGGCGGCGGTGCGTTTGGGATCGAATTCGGCGACACATTCGTAAGCCGCGTCGGTGTCGTTGATGTTGTTGTAGGAGAGCTCCTTGCCCTGCACCTGTCGCACCGTGGCGACACCGGCGCGTGGCACGTCGCCCTTATAGAAAGCGGCATTCTGGTGCGGGTTCTCGCCGTAACGCAGCTTCTGGATGAGTTTGCCGCCGAACGCGCGATAGTCGGGGGCATCGTCTTTCAGTGTCTCCGCAAACCAGTTCGAGATCGCCGCATCGTAAGCCGCGGTGCGCGCATAGGCTTTGGCCGCGAGCGCCTTGCGCAACGCGAGCGTGGTCGCGCCTTTGTTGGCGTCCAACTCGGCGATCACCTTGGCGTAGTCCGCCGGCTCGACCACCACGGTGACGTCGGCGTGGTTTTTCGCCGCCGCTCGGATCATCGCCGGGCCGCCGATGTCGATGTTCTCGATGCAATCGTCATAGGCCGCGCCTTTGGCGACGGTCGCCTCGAACGGATAGAGATTGACGACCAGGAGATCGATCGGCGCGATGCCGTGTTCTTTCATCGCCGCCGCGTGTTCTTTATTGCCACGGATTGCGAGCAGGCCGCCATGCACCTTGGGGTGCAAGGTCTTGATCCGGCCATCCATCATTTCGGGAAAGCCTGTCAGCGCCGAGACGTCGCTGACCTGAAGGCCTGCGTCTTTGAGCGCCTTGGCGGTGCCGCCGGTCGAGACCAGCTCGATGTTGTGCTTGGCCAGCGCGCGGGCGAAATCGATCAGGCCCGTCTTGTCCGAGACGGAGAGCAGGGCGCGGCTGATGCGGCGGGGACGATCGGTCATGGGCAAGATCCTCCTTCAAGGGGGTGATGCCCAGGCGCGCGGCGAAAAGTCCCGCGCTTCCCGACGGTGCTCCATCCAAAGTCGCCAGTCGCGCGAGCGAGCGCTGGTTAGCAGTTTTGCATCGCGTTCACAACGCCGATTCCACAGCGCCGGTGTGCTGTCTAAAGCGGCAGTTCCGGCT
>JAFAQJ010000052.1 GCA_019246455.1 Pseudolabrys sp. | reverse complement strand
GTCTCGCTCGCGGTCGCCAAGGCCGCAGCCGAAGCCAAAAGCTTGCCGCTCTATCGTTACGTCGGTGGCACGTCCGCGCACATTCTTCCGGCGCCGATGATGAATATCATCAACGGCGGCGCTCACGCGGACAATCCGATCGACTTTCAGGAATTCATGATCATGCCGCTCGGCGCTCCGACGTTCTCGGAGGCGCTTCGCATGGGCGTCGAAGTGTTCCAGACGCTGAAGAAGGCGCTGCACGACGCCGGACACAACACCAATGTCGGCGACGAAGGCGGCTTTGCGCCAAACCTCGCATCGGCGCCCGAAGCGCTTGATTTCGTAGTGCGAGCGATCGAGAAGGCCGGGTACAAGCCCGGCGAGCAGGTCGCGATTGCGCTCGACCCCGCTTCGACCGAATTCTTCAAGAACGGCAATTACGTTTACGAAGGCGAGGGCAACAAAAAACGATCGCCGAAAGAGCAGGCACAATATCTCGCGGAACTCGTCGGCAAATATCCGATCGTGTCGATCGAAGACGGCATGGCCGAAGACGATTTTGACGGCTGGAGGATCGTGACCGACATGATCGGCAACAAATGTCAGCTGGTCGGCGACGATCTGTTCGTCACCAATGTCAAACGTCTCGCCGACGGCATCAAGCGTGGCCTCGCGAACTCGATCCTGATCAAGGTCAACCAGATCGGCACGCTCACCGAGACGCTCGCCGCGGTCGAGATGGCACACAAGGCCGGCTACACTGCCGTGATGTCGCATCGCTCCGGCGAGACCGAAGATTCGACCATCGCCGACCTCGCTGTTGCGACCAATTGCGGGCTGATCAAGACTGGCTCGCTGGCGCGCTCGGATCGTACCGCGAAATACAATCAGCTTTTGCGTATCGAAGAAGACCTCGGACCGCAGGCCAAATACGCGGGTCGGAGCGCGATCAAGGCGGTTCGCTAGAGCGCCGGGGATTTTGTCTCGCCTCGCAAGCGCAATCTGTTGTAGCTTGGCGATGGAATGGGATGCCACGAATGGATCAGACGACGACATTGCCCCCTTTCGAACGCAGCCGCGAGGCTGAGCGGCTTGCCGAATTCATCGCAACCTCGATCGAGAACGCACGCTTCCTCGAGCAGCCTTTCTACCATCTCGAGTTCGACAAGATGTTCCCCGACGACGTCTATGCGCAGATGCTGGTGCTGATGCCGAACGCCGCCGACTATCGGCCGATGCACGGCCGCAGCAAGGGCCACGATCTGGCCGATGGCACGCACACCCGCGTCAAGATCGATCTGTTTCCCGAATACATCCGCAATCTGCCCGCCGAGAAGCGCTCGCTTTGGACTGTCGTCGGGAATGCACTGCGCTCGGAGCCCGTAAAGCAGGCTTTCATCCGTCGTCTTGCCCCGGGGTTGCAGAAGCGTTTCGGGAGGGATTACGCGCGCACCGGCATGTATCCGATCCCGATCCTGACGCGCGACATTCCCGGCTACCTGATCACGCCGCACACCGACACGCGCTGGAAAGGCATCACGGTGCAGCTTTATCTGCCGCGTGACGACAAGCACGTGAACATCGGCACCATATTCCACGAGAAACTCGCCGATGGCTCGTTGCCCAAGCGCACCCAGATGCGGTTTGCGCCGAATTCCGGCTACGCCTTCGCGGTAGGCGACGACACCTGGCATTCGGCCGATCGCGTGCCGGCCGATATAGTAACGCGCGATTCGATCTTGCTGACCTATTTTGTGGATGCTGGGCCGCTGCGTATCCTGCGTAACCGTGCCAAGCGTGTCGGCAATTTCCTTGGCAATGAGCTCCGCGCCCGCATCCGCGCGTGAGCTGTTAAGCGCGCCTTAACGGCAAACCGGCATACGTCGCGTATGGTCACCAACCAGCGGCGTCGCGCGATTTTCACGGCCCTGTCGCTCTACGGGCTTGCGGTGTTGTTCATCAGCTATTTCGCCATCAACGCCTTCACCGGCGAGCGCGGCCTGCGCGCCCAGCAGGACCTCGACCAGCAGATGGTCGAGATGAAGACCGAACTCGCGCGGCTCAAGGACGAGCGCGCGATCTGGGAGCGGCGGGTCGCTTTGCTGCGCGCCGACAGGCTTGATCCCGATATGCTCGAGGAGCGCGCCCGTGCATTACTCGATGACGTCGATCCGCGCGACGTCACTTTGTTGCTCAATCCGCGCTAGCGACGAAACGAAACATCGCTGACAGCGTTTCCCCAAGCGCACCAGACTGTTGCCCGCTGTTTTTCAAGGCTGTCGTGCAGCCGCTTCGCTTCCGCGCTGGAGCGATTTAAGCTATTGGCGGAACTGGCACTCGACGCCAAGATCGAGGCCGTCGCAGGGAGTGACCACAAAAAATGGCCGTCGCCAGCCCGACTTCTGCGGCCGCATCTACTGCGTCCTCGGAGATCAAAGTCCCCGACTTCACCAAGGAACAGGATCTCGCGGCCTATCGCGACATGCTGACCATCCGCCGCTTCGAGGAGAAGGCTGGGCAGATGTACGGCATGGGGCTGATCGGCGGATTCTGCCATCTCTACATCGGCCAGGAAGCCGTCGTCGTCGGCATGCAGCTTTGCCTCAAGAAGGGCGATCAGGTCATTACCGGTTATCGCGATCACGGCCACATGCTGGCCACCGGCATGGACCCCAAAGGTGTGATGGCGGA
>JAFAQJ010000323.1 GCA_019246455.1 Pseudolabrys sp. | reverse complement strand
TGCTGGCCCGCCGCAATCGCGAGAGGCGGCCCCGCCGCCGCTAAACCTCAAAAAGTCGGAGAGTTCAGAATGACGCGACCTGTGCTGCTGATCGCTGGTGGAAGCCGCGGCATTGGTGCGTCGACTGCCAAACTCGCAGGCGCTCGGGGCTACGACGTGGCGGTCAACTACAATATGAATGCGAATGCGGCTGCCTCCATCGTCAGTGCCGTGAAGCAGGCGGGCGGCCAAGCCGTTGCCATGCAAGGCAACATGGGCAAAGAGGACGATATTAAACGTGTGTTCGATGAAACGGCGCAAAAGCTGGGCGACGTTACCCATTTTGTACACTCGTCGGGCATCATCGGGGCGATGTCGCGCCTCGACGAGGCCAAAAGCGAAACCATGCGTGAGGTACTCGACGTCAACACCTATGGCGCGTTGTTGTGTTTGCGCGAGTGCGTGCAGCGCATGTCGACGAAACATGGGGGTAAAGGTGGCTCTATTGTCATGTTGTCGTCGATGGCGGCGATCATCGGCGGCGGCACCGAATGTGTGTGGTACGCCGCGAGCAAAGGCGCGATCGACTCCTTGGTGGTTGGTCTTGCGCGCGAAATAGGCAAGGAGGGCATTCGCGTTAACGCCATCGCACCCGGTATGATCGATACCGATATCCAGCCGCCGGGGCGTATGGAGCGGATCACGCCAATGTTGCCGATGGGACGAGGTGGGACAGCCGACGAAGTCGGAGAGGCGATCCTATTTCTGTTGTCGGATGCCGCGTCCTATATTACCGGCGCAAACCTGCGCGTCTCGGGCGGCCGTTGAGAGACCACCTTGCGCGGTCGAACCGGCTCCCTATGATCGCCGCCCAATCCGGTTTTTACCAAATTTGATGGAGTGAAACATGGTCGCGGCAGTGCGTGTACACAAACACGGCGGACCGGAAGTTCTGACGCTGGATGACGTCGAAGTTCCGGCACCCGGCCAAGGCCAAGTCAAACTCAAGCAACACGCGGTCGGTGTGAACTTCATCGATGCCTATTTTCGCATGGGCGCTTATCCATCGCCGGTCGGTATGCCGTTCGTCGCCGGCAATGAGGGGGCGGGTGAGGTCACAGCCGTGGGGCCGGGCGTCACCGATATCAAGGTCGTTGACCGTATCGCCTATGTCGCGCCGCTCGGTGCTTATTCGGCGGAACGCGTTCTGCCGGCTGACCGTGCCGTGAAGCTACCCGACAGCATCAGTTACGAGCAGGCTGCGGCGATGATGCTCAAAGGCATGACGGTGCAGTATTTGCTCAACCGGACCTACAAAGTCGGCAAGGGCACAATCTGTCTCATTCATGCCGCTGCCGGCGGCGTAGGTCTGATTGCGTGCCAATGGGCAAACCACCTCGGCGCGACTGTGATCGGTACGGTCGGTTCAAAAGAAAAGGGCGAGCTCGCCAAGAAGCACGGCTGCCATCATGTGATCTACTATCGTGACGAAGATTTCGTCGCTCGGGTCAAGGAAATTACCAGCGGCAAACTTTGCGACGTCGTCTACGACGGCATCGGCAAGACCACGTTCCCGGCTTCGCTCGATTGCTTGAGACCGATGGGGTATTTTGTCTCATTCGGCAGCGCCTCAGGGCAGATTGACGCATTCAACATCAACCTGCTTCAGGCAAAAGGATCGTTGTTCGCGACGCGGCCGACCCTCAACCATTACGCCGCGAAACGCCAGGATCTGCTGGATATCGCCGCCGACCTCTTCAAGGTTGTCGGCTCGGGTGCGGTCAAGATTCCGATCAACCAGAAATTTTCGCTCAAGGACGCGGCAAAAGCGCATAAAGAACTTGAGGGGCGCGAAACCACGGGCTCGACAATTCTGATCCCGTAATTAGAGATGCCGGGCGATTTCGGCAAAAGCCGGATGGTCGGTGAGGCCACCCGGTAATCGCGGTAAGCCGATCACGTCGATGCCGTCGGAAAAATGCGCGATGCTGCCAACGGTTTCGTCCAAAGGAACAGCGCTGCGTTCGCTTTCGCTTACGGCGATGACAGCAATCTCCAGTTTGCGTTGTGACAACACATGCAGCGCCGTCAGTGTGTGGCTCATCGTGCCAAGATAACTGCCGACGACGAGGAGCACCGGTATTCTTAGTACCGTCATCCAGTCGAGCACGGTGTGGCGTTCGTCGATCGGCACCATGATGCCGCCCACACCCTCGATGAACATCGTGCCTTTGGAGGAATTGATCGCGGTGCGGCTGAACGTCACCAGTGCGTCGAAGTCTACCCGCCGGCCTTCGCGCACGGCGGCGAGATCGGGTGACAGTGGTGCGCGATAGCGCCACGGCGCAATGCGCTCGATTTCGTCAGCGCTCACTGGACGACCGAGCGCTTCAAGCAAAACCACGGGGTCGCTCGTCGTGACGACGGATGGGTCGTAGCCGCTGACAACAGGCTTGCGTGCGTCGACTGCCGCACCCTGGTCTCGCAGCAAACGGATCAGGCCAGCCGTGATAAACGTCTTTCCGATATCGGTGCCGGTCGAGGTGACGAAGACGGCGCTCATGACTAACGCGCCAACACGTGTTCCCGCATGACTGCCCCGAGCCTCTCGATTTCTTCATCGGGGTGTCCTGCCGTGAAGGTCAAACGCAAGCGCGATGTACCGACCGGTACGGTCGGTGGCCGGATTGCAGGGGCCAGAAATCCCTTTTCCGCCAAAAGGCGTGACGCTTCCATCGCGTCGTCAGCATCCCCGATCACTATGGGCACAATCGGACTTTCTGCCTCCGGTAGATTGGTCACACGCGTGAACCGTTTGGCCTTCGAAACTGCGCGGGCGGCCAATTCCGGCTCATCCTCAATCACGTCAAGCGCTGCAATTGCAGCGGAGACCATCGCCGGCGGCA
>JAFAQJ010000318.1 GCA_019246455.1 Pseudolabrys sp. | reverse complement strand
AAGGACGCGGTGGTGCCGCATCGCGACGTCACGACGCTGGTCGAGAAGCTCAAAACGCAAAAGGGCATCGTCATCGAACAGAAAGTTGTGCCGGGCGCCAACCATTTCTTCGATGGCAAGGTCGAGCCGTTGATGACGTCCGTTAATCAGTATCTCGATAAGCGCCTCGCCAGCGCGCGGAAACCAGCGGCCTAGCAACGCGGATCGTGTATAGTCCCCCAAGCCATCGGGGGAACTACCATGCGTGTCACCACCCTAATCGCCGCTCTCACCCTTGGCTTGGGCGTCGCGAATTGCGGCAAGCCAGAGCCAGGCCCTCAAGGGCCACAAGGCCCGGCCGGCCCAAAGGGCGATAAGGGCGACAAAGGAGATCCTGGTGCCCCGGGGCCTGCTGGACCGCAGGGGGCGCAAGGACCTGCGGGGCCGGCATCTCGCATGCGGATAGTCAAGGCTGACTGCTCGACGTTGACCTGCACCGTGACCTGTGAGGAAAGCGAAGTGCTGGTGTCCGCTTATTGTGGGCCGCGGCGAGCGCCGGCCAATATTCTCACCGAGCGCTCGGTAACATGCGGTGTTGTTCCGGACCCTTCAAAGAGCCCACTCGTGGCAGTGTGCGTAGCGGCGGAATAGCGACAGGCCACACGCAGAACTGGGGCCTCACCGGCGCACTTGTCATTGCGAGATACAAGTGAGCCAGTTAGGCTTACCCTATAATAACAACAACAAAAAAATCAAAACAGAGGGAGGGGATACCATGACTAAGCTTGGACAAATTGCGGCCGCCGCCTTGCTCGGCGTTTGCGCATTTGCGCCGCCGCAAAGCGCCATGTCGCAAGAAGTGAAGCACTACCGCTTCGCCTACGACCAACCGAAGACCACGGGCTACGGCTTTGCTGGCGATGTGTTCGCCGAAAAGCTGAAGGAACTCAGCAAAGGCACGATGTTGGTTGATCAGTATCCCGGCGCTCAGCTCGGCCAGGAGCCGCAAGTACTCCAGCTCGTGAAAGCGGGCGACGTTGAATTCTGCATCAGCTCGTCGGCAAACGCCGCCACACTGACGCCGCAGGCCGGCGTGATGTCGCTGCATTTCCTCTTCCGCAGCGAAGATCATTTGATCAAAGCGCTCAATGACCCGAAGGGCACCAAAGCCGTGCGTGATTTGGTCGAGGACACCGTGCAGGGCGCCCACGTGCTTGCCGTCATTACGTTGGGTTTGCACCACATGTACGGCAAGAAGGCCGTCACCAAGGTCGACGACATAAAGGGCGCGAAGGTCCGCGTGCAGGCAACTGCTACCGAAGACGCGACCTTCCCCGCCTACGGCGCACAGACCGTGCACATGCCGTTCGGCAGCGTCTACACATCGCTGCAGACCGGCGTCGTCGATTTCGCGGAAAACGGCGTCAACGTTTACCAGTCGAACAAACACTACGAAGTTGCGCCCGTACTTTCACTCACCGGGCATGAGGCCAATAACAACCTCATCTGGATCAGCGACAAGCTCTGGAAGAGCCTGACCGACGAGCAAAAGAAATGGGTACAGACTGCAGCCGATGAAGTCGGCAAACGCGAGCCGACTAAAGCCATCGAACTTGAGCATCAATCCGCCGACGCGCTTAAGAAGCTCGGCGTCAAGGTCGTCGAAAACGTGGACAAATCAGGTTTCGAGAAGGCGTCAGCGCCGTTCCTCGACAAATTTGCAGCCGAGCTCGGGCCCCATGCGGTCAAGATCAAGACTCTGATCCAGGCCGTGAAATAAAAGACGCGCGTTGGGCGAGCCGGCCACCGGCTCGCCCACGCCCGGTTGGCCCATGACACTCACTGACAAACTGGTCAGTCAGCGGCAGCGCCATCTTAAATGGCGCGCGCTCGACCAGCTCGAGCTCGGCTTAATGATTCTAGCCGGTCTCTTGCTGTTCGGCTTTTGCAGTACCGTTGTCTTCGACATCGTCACCCGGACAATCGGCTACCCTTGGCTATGGCTACAGGAAGTCACTTCGACGTTCTTCATTTACGCGATCTTCGTCGGAGCCGCCGCCGCGACTCGGCGCAACGATCATCTCTATTTGACGGCCATTGCCGAAGCGATGCAGGGCCGATCCCGCGTGGTGGTCGAGGTCATTATCCGCCTCGTCGTTCTCGGCGTTTCGGCCTGCTTCGTCTATTTTGGCTACATCAATTTTCTACGCGGCTTCTCAAGTTTCCGGATGCCGTCGATGACGCCTATTGCATCCCTTTATGCAGCCATCCCTTTGTGCGGGCTATTGATATCGTTGTTTGCGGTCGAGCAGATCGTCAACGGTTTGCGCAACGGATTCGACCACCGCGAGCCTGAGGACGAGCAGCCCCCAATACAGCCAATCAAAACGATGGTGAATGAGGGGCCGCGTCCATGAACCCTGCCGTCGTGCTCGCATTAATGAGCTTCCTTTTTCTGCTGTTCGGTTATCTCGGAGTGCCGGTTCCCTTCTCGCTAATGGCCGGCGTCTTGATTGGTGCGAGCTTCACCGAAGTCTCCCACGTC
>JAFAQJ010000315.1 GCA_019246455.1 Pseudolabrys sp. | reverse complement strand
CGCCCTCCTCATCGGTCGATGATTTCAGCCATCAGCGTCGGCGGCGCTTCGCCGGCACTTCCTGCATCCAGCTCGCAATGACGCCGCCGATGACGCCGCCGACAATCGGCGCGATCCAGAACAACCACAGGCAGTTCATGGCGTCCTGACCGCCGAACAAGGCGGTCGCGGTCGAGCGTGCCGGATTGACCGAAGCGTTCGACACGGGAATCGCCGCCAAATGAATAAGCGTCAAACTAAGACCGATCGCGATCGGTGCAAAGGCGCCGTTGGCGCGCGCCGACGTCGCGCCAACGATCACGATCAGGAACAACGCGGTCATGACGACCTCGATCAGAAACACCGACGCCAGCGAAAAGCCGGACGCGCCGCCATACGTATTGGAGATGGCGAGGAACGTGTTCCATTTGCCCGCGGGCGCGCCTTTGAGGATGAGCCAGAACACCAACGCGGCCGCAGCGCCGCCAATAACCTGGGCGACGATATAGCCCGGCACTTTCTCGGGATCGAAACGTCCGGCGGCGGCAAGCCCGACCGTCACCGCCGGGTTGAAATGACCGCCCGAAATATGGCCGACGGCAAACGCCATCCCCAACACCGACAGTCCGACCGCGAAGGCGACCGCAACCAATCCGGCGGACGGCGCCGAGAATAACGCGGCGCCGCACACCGCGGTCACGAGAGTGAAGGTCCCGGCAAATTCAGCCGCCAGGCTCCTGTGATCCCAATCCATAGCGAAACCCCCTGTTGCCTCAGACGCGCAGCGCCTGAATCAAGAGATTTCTATCGATGCAGGAGATTGGAGCAACGCCCTCCGCGGCGTTAGCCCCCGGTCTTTTTGCGAGAAAGCGCCTATTCCGCCGCTTTCTGCTCGCTTTCCTCGGCGCGCAGCGCATCCGGCTGCGGCATCGCGATGACGTTGTAGCCGCAATCGACAAAATGGATTTCGCCCGTCACGCCACCGGACAAGTCCGACAGCAGGTAAAGTCCCGCGCCGCCGAGTTCCTCGAGCGACACGCCACGGCCGAGCGGCGAATGCTTCTGCTGGAACGCAAACATGTAGCGCGCATCGTTGATGCCGGCGCCCGCGAGGGTGCGGATCGGCCCGGCCGAGATCGCGTTGACCCGAATATTCTGCGGCCCGTAATCGACCGCGAGATAGCGCACTGAGGATTCCAGCGCGGCCTTGGCCAGACCCATCACGTTGTAATTCGGCATCGCGCGGTCGCCGCCATTGTAGGTCAGCGTCAGCATCGCGCCGCCGTTCGGCATCATCGCCGCGGCGCGCCTGGCGGCTTCGGTGAACGAGAAGCACGATATCACCATCGTGCGCTTGAAGTTCTCGCGCGTGGTGTCGGCGTAGCGGCCCTTGAGTTCGTTCTTGTCGGAGAAGCCGATCGCATGGACCAGGAAATCCATCGTCCCCCATTGCTTCTTGAGATCGGCGAAAACCGCGTCGACCGAGGCAACATCCTCGACGTCGCATGGCAGGACCAGCTTGCTGTTGAGCTGTTCGGCGAGCGGCTTGACGCGGCGGCCGAGCGCTTCGCCCTGGTAGGTGAAAGCGAGCTCCGCGCCCTGCGCCGACAACGCCTGCGCGATGCCCCATGCGATCGAGTGATCGTTCGCGACCCCCATGATCAGGCCGCGCTTTCCTTGCATTAACCCCGACATCTCTCAGCCCGCGTTTCGTATTGTTGCTTAAGCATCCAGCCGCTTGAACGCCACCGACGCATTGGTGCCGCCGAATCCGAACGAATTGGACAACACACAACCGAGTTGAGCGTTGTCCTTGCGCTCGCGCACGATCGGCATGTCCGCCATCGCCGGATCGATGGTCTCGATGTTGGCGCTCTCGCAGATGAAGCCGTTGTTCATCATGAGCAGCGAATAGATCGCTTCCTGCACGCCGGCGGCGCCGAGCGAGTGGCCCGTCAGCGACTTCGTCGCCGAGATCGGCGGGATCTTAGTCCCGAAGACCTCGCGCACGGCCTCGATCTCCTTGATGTCGCCGATTGGCGTCGAGGTCGCGTGCGGATTGATGTAGTCGATCGGCGCCTTCACGGTCTCGACCGCGAGCTTCATGCAGCGCATCGCGCCCTCGCCCGACGGCGCCACCATGTCGAAGCCGTCGGAGGTCGCCCCATAACCGACGATCTCCGCATAAATCCTCGCGCCGCGCGCTTTCGCGTGCTCGAGCTCCTCGAGCACCAGCACGCCGGCGCCGCCCGCGATCACGAAGCCATCGCGGTCCTTGTCATACGCGCGCGACGCTTTCTCA
>JAFAQJ010000313.1 GCA_019246455.1 Pseudolabrys sp. | reverse complement strand
TCGCGGCTTCGTGATCGATGTTAGCGGAATAGGCCGCAACGTTCGGGGTTGCACGTCCGGAAGCACGGCGCGCGCCGTGTAAGTCGAAAGCCCGTCGGGAGGTCCCATGAAAACACCATTGTCGATTGCCGCATTTCTTATTGCGCTGCCGTACGCCGTTCCGGCGCTGGGGCAGCAGGCGAACATGACATTCTTCGTGACCAGCGCCGGACCCGGCAAAGGCGCCGATCTCGGCGGCCTCGCCGGTGCCGACAAACATTGTCAGAGCCTGGCGCAAAGCGCCGGCGCGGGCGGCAAGACCTGGCACGCTTATCTCAGTACGCAGGGCGATGGCGCGGTCAATGCGCGCGACCGGATCGGCAAGGGACCGTGGCAGAACGCCAAAGGTGTCGTGATCGCGACCGGCGTCGACGATCTGCACAGCGCCAACAACAAGCTCAACAAGGAGAACGATCTCTCGGAGAAGGGCGAGCCCATCAACGGGCGCGGCGACACGCCGAACCGCCACGACATTCTCACCGGCTCGACGCCGGATGGTCGCGCCTTCCCCGCCGACAAGGACATGACCTGCAAAAATTACACGAGCAGCACGCAAGGCACCGTGATGGTTGGCCACTCCGACCGCCAGGGTTTGCGCGATGATGACCCGTCGAGGTCGTGGAACTCCTCGCACCCGTCGCGGGGGCCGGACGGCGGCTGCAGCCAGAACGATCTCAAGAGCACCGGCGGCGACGGCCTGCTGTACTGCTTCGCCGCCAACTGACCGCCCCATCGCACGCCACGGAACGGGCGCCGCCGGCGCCCGTTTTATTTGCGCCGCTCCCCTCAAAGCGGATTGGACCTACAATCGGCGCGACAACGTCATGAGGTGGCCCATGCGTTACGAACTTTATTACTGGCCGAGCATTCAGGGCCGCGGCGAATTCGTCCGTCTCGCGCTCGAAGAGGGCAAGGCCCATTATGTCAACGTCGCTCGCCAATCCGGAACCGGTGAAATGATGCGGCTGACGGAAGGCGCGGGACTAAAAACCGTTCCCTACGCGCCGCCGTTTCTCAAAGCCGGCAAGCTGGTGATCGGCCAGAGCGCCAACATTCTGCTGTACCTCGGCGCGCGTCATGGTCTTGCGCCGAAGCCGGAGGCCGGCAAGTTATGGGTGCATCAATTGCAGCTCACGATCGCGGATTTTGTCAAGGAGATCGACGATACGCATCATCCGGTCGCAGCCTCGCTCTATTACGAGGACCAGAAACCGGAGGCGAAGCGTTATGCCGAGCATTTTTTGCGCGATCGGGTGCCGAAATACCTTGGGTACTTCGAGCGCGTCATCAAGGCGAGCGGCGGACCGTTCCTGAACGGCAAGAAACTAACCTACGCCGACCTGTCGCTGTTCCAGTTGGTCGAAGGGTTGCGCTACGCATTTCCGCAGGCGGCCAAACGGGTGGAGAAGAAGGTGCCGCGCTGCGTCGACGTGCGCGACCGCGTCGCGGCGCGGCCGCGCATCAAGGCCTATCTGAAATCGAAGCGCCGGATTGCGTTCAACGAGAGTGGCATCTTCCGCCGCTACGAAGAGCTGGATGCGTAGAAGTTATCCGTGAGCGTCGAAGCGCTTGCCATCGATGGTGACGGGCTTCGCCCAGATCAGGATGAAGGCAACGAGGCAGGGCACTGTACCGCGGTTGACCCAGTTGTGGATGGTGCCGCGCTGCACGACACAATCGCCGGCCTTGAGATGCACCACCACGCCGTCGTCGAGCTCCATGTCGAGCTCGCCCTGCAGAATGATGCCGTAGTCGATCGAATCGGTGCGATGGTTGCGCGGCGCGACGCCCGGCTCGAACTTGACGACACGGAACACCGTGCCTTTGTCGATCGAGGTGCCGATTTTGTCGCGCACCGGATCGCGGAACGGCTCGTCGTTGCTGATCGGAAAGCCCTCCTGTGTCGACCACAGCTCGACATATTCGGCGCCGGGGCGGGGGGTTTTCTTGGCGGTGCCGATCTCGTCGATCATCACCTTAGCTTTGCCGTTGTTGTCGTGACCGGTGACGACGCGGCGGATGTTGAGCTCGGCCATCGGCATTTTCTCCCCTGATTTGCGCACGATGATTGAAGGTTTGTCTGCGCTTGGCAATGGCGGGCAAAGCCGGGTCCGCGACGTCCTAGCGCTTCTTCTTGCGCGACGGTTTCGCCAGACGCGCTGCGCGCTTTCGTTTTTCTCGTCTTTCTTTTACAAGTTTGACAAGACGCGCTTTGCGCTTTCGTCTAGTCCTTCGCCGCCGGCATCGGCCGCACTGGCAATTCGACACGCCGATGACATTCTTCACATAGGACAGGCCATAGTCGTAAACCAGCTCCTCGCCTTTCTGAATGGGCTGCACCGTCTTGATGAAGACGCGCTTGCCGGCGTAAGCGGTTTCGCAATTGCCGTAGCAGGAATGGTTGAGATAGCGCGCGATATTCCAGCGCGGCGAGCCGTCGATCGTGTGGTCGCGGTCGATCTCGAACAGATAGCGGTTGCCGCGTTCCTCCTCGCGCTCGGCCTCCTCTTTGCTCAGAAGAGGGCCGCGGTATTCGGCGATGCGGCGATTGGCGGGGAGGTCGCGCTTGGCGAAGGCGCCGAAGCCGGTGCGCGAGCGCCCGATGCGGATGGCGTTTCTTATTATGGGCATTGCGACGCGACGCGATTCCAGAGGCGGGAGTGCGGATTAGTCGAAGCACGCAGCGCGGTCAATTCGCGGACGTGTGAAACCTGCGGCTTTCGTGGCGCGCTCAGCTTTCAGCGCGCCGCCTCGAACCGCTCCCGCCCCGCGTCAAACAACGTGGCCTAATGCCTCATACTGGGGTCGGGATGCGTAGGAATATAATCTATAGGAATAAATGTCAAGCGGCACTGCATCTGACGACGCGGCTCCCCGCGCCTCAATGCCCGCCCATCGCGAGCCGGCCCTTCGATTGCAGCACTTGCTCCTGCTGGCGCAGGTGGCCGATCGCGGCGCTCGCGATCGCTTCGGGGTCGCGGCTGCCTTCGGCGATCAAGCGCAACACATGGTCGCGCAGAATGTGCGGCGCGCTGTCGCGTTCGTCGGGGGTGAGGGCCGGATTGTCGACCACATAGCGCCAGGCCTTCGCATAGGCCGCGCCGGCGATTTCGTCTTGTTTGATTGTTGGCATGACGCTGATTAGCGCACCGGTGTGGTGGCATTGAGGCGGCGGCGCGCGCTAATCGCCGCCAATACGTCATAAATGGCGCGAAAAGCGACGTCCAAAAGTGCATCCTTGAAAGATGCACCCATAATGCGTATATTGCGTCATCGATTTTTCGGCCGAACGATTTGGCCTCGCCGCGCAATACTCGCGCGCCCTGACTGAAGACCTTCTCCCAAAATTCGAGATCACACGCCTCGCATTCGCGCGGGGCATCAATCACAAGCCACGCTTGCGCGTGGCGGTTTCAGAAAGATTTTTGTTATGGCTCAAGGCACAGTGAAGTGGTTCAACGGTCAAAAGGGTTTCGGTTTCATCCAGCCGGATGACGGCAGCAAGGATGTGTTCGTTCACATCAGCGCCGTCGAGCGCGCCGGGATGTCGAACCTGAACGAAGGCCAGAAGGTCTCGTTCGAACTGGTGGCGAACCAGAAGACCGGCAAGGCGTCCGCCGAGAACCTGTAAAGCCTCTAAGCGCTTGCCAATAGGCCAAGCGCCCGACCACGGATGAACTGGCGGGCCGCTTTGGTTTAACCCCGCGTTGGCTTTCTGGCCGGCGCGGGGTTTTTGCTAGGTGGGGACGGGCGGTTTGACGGCGGCGGGCGGTTTGGGGTAACCGCGCTGACGGTCGAGAGGAGAATCGCACATGGCGCGCGAGGTCGAAGATATCGCTACGCGGCGCGCGCGGCTCGCCGCCGACGGCGCCGTCGCGATGAAGGAATATCGAGCCAAGGAAGCCGCGACCCGCAAACGCACCGAGAGACTGCGCGCCGAGCGCCTCGCCCGCGAGGCGGCGGAGCAGCGCGTTGCGGCCAAGCCGCAGGCCGCGAAGCCTGCGCCCGAGAAAGTGCCGTCGAATAAGCCGAAGGCGAAGGCGGCAAAAGCGCCGAAAACCTCAAAAACGAAGACGCGTTAGATTTCAACCATCCCGATAGGCCTTTCTCCTGACCGAGAGCGGGATGGCGGGGCGGCGCGCGACGGGAACTCCTGCCGCATCAGCCGGTTATTGCCAGCGCCACGCGAATTATCGCGGCGCAGAGGACTGACGTGATCAAAACGAAAATCCAGCACGGCCCCGGAGGCTCTGGCCACGCGTTCTGGGCGTTCATCGAGAGCAACCCGAAGCTCGCAACAAAGCGCACGCGCCGGACCAAACGCCGTAAATCGATATTATTTCACCGACGGAGAGATTTCATGGCCCGGAGAACAAGTCGTAGCTTCGTAGCGAGCGCCCGCCGCACCGTGGTCGGGGCCGCCAAGAAGGCAGCCGACCGCGCGCAGCGCGTCGCGCTGAAGGCGGCAACGGCGGCCGCGCGTGCCGCGGCCGAGGCGGCGGTCGCGCAAGTGATGAAATCGCTGATGGGTCCGCAGAGTAACCGGCAGGACCGCAAGACCGCCGCAAAAAGGATCGTGCGCGGCGCGGCCCGCCGCAAGGCGGCCGGACGCAAGAAGCGGGCTTGAGCGCCTAATCCGGCAACGCGGCGCTAGCGCGCAGCGTCTGCGCGCTATCCCGCCGTCATGCCGCCAGCACGCTCAGTGCGACGCCGCTTCGTGCGCGGCGCTCTCGCTCAGCCGATATTCGAAGCCGCATTCGCAGTCGAAGGTCATGCGGCCGAGATCGTCGCGCGAGGTCGGCTCGACGGTCGCGAGACGCATCGCCTTGCGGCATTGGGGACATTGAATAACGGGTATCGGCGGCGCGCTGTCGCGCCGCTGCGCAGAGATTGTCATGAGACAGACCCGCTTTTGTGGCTCGTTCGTTCCGGTC
>JAFAQJ010000043.1 GCA_019246455.1 Pseudolabrys sp. | reverse complement strand
CCGGCAAGACGTGGCTCGCCGTCGCGCAGGCGGTGCAATTGTTCGAGCGCAAGGAGGTCGACCGCATCATCCTGTCGCGCCCGGCGGTCGAAGCCGGCGAGCGGCTCGGCTTCCTGCCCGGCGACATGCGCGAGAAAGTCGACCCCTATCTGCGGCCGATCTATGACGCGCTCTACGATTTGATGGACGCGCGCATCGTCGAACGCGCGCTCGAAGCCGGCGAGATCGAGATCGCCCCGCTCGCCTTCATGCGCGGCCGCACTTTGTCGAATGCTGCGGTCATTCTCGACGAAGCGCAGAACACCACGTCGATGCAGATGAAGATGTTCCTGACCCGGCTCGGCGAAAATTCGCGCATGATCGTCACCGGCGATCCGACCCAGATCGACCTGCCGTCCGGGCAGATGTCCGGCTTGATCGAAGCGGTGAAATTGCTGCGCGGTGTCGAAGGCGTGTCGATCTGCGAATTCGGCCCCCAGGACGTCATCCGCCACGAGCTCGTCGCACGCATCGTCGAGGCCTACGACAGAGCGGCGCCGAAACGCGGCAACGACCAGGGATCATAAGGGCGCGGCCGGGCACAAGCCGCCGCGTATTCGCCGTGCAAGACGCCGACATCGTCGTCGACATCCTGATTAAGTCGCCGCTGTGGGAAAAACAGCCCGAGGCGGAACGTACCGTGCGCGCCGCGGTCGATGCCGCGGCGAATTTCGTCGAGGCCGATGAAGGCGAAGTTTCGGTCGTGCTGACCGACGATGTGTCGATCCGCGCGCTCAACCGCGACTATCGCAAGATCGACAAGCCGACCAACGTGCTGTCGTTTCCGGCGGGCGACAAATCCGGGCAAATGCTCGGCGACATCGTCGTCGCCTACGAGACGTTGGCGCGCGAAAGCGCCGAAGAGGGCAAGAATTTTCTTCACCATCTCACCCATTTGGCGGTGCATGGCTTTCTCCATCTGATGGGCTACGATCACCAAAACGAGTCGGAGGCGGAGGCGATGGAGCAAATGGAGATCGCGGTTCTGGCGCGGCTCGACATTGCCAATCCCTATCAGGCGCGCGATATGCGCGATTGAGCGCCTTGATCGTCCAGCACACGTTCTGAAAACAATGTCCAGCAACGACTCCTCATCCGGAGACAACTACGAGCCGCGCAACCTGCCGGTTCCGGTGCCCGCGCCGCGCGATGTCGCGCGCGACGGCACTGGCTGGCTTGGCCGCGCGCTGCGCGCCGTGTTCGGCTGGAAGCCTGGCTCGATCCGCGCCGATCTCACCGACGTGCTCGAGGCCGCGCCCGGCGAATCCGGCTTTTCCCCCGAAGAGAGCCGGATGCTCAAGAACATCCTCGGCCTGCGCGAGCGCCGCATGGACGACGTCATGGTGCCGCGCGCCGATATCATCGCGGTGCAGCAGGACATTGCGCTCGGCGAACTGGTCAAGACATTTGAGAACGCCGCGCATTCGCGACTCGTCGTCTACAACGATACGCTCGACGACCCGGTCGGCATGGTGCACATCCGCGACCTGATCGCGTTCATGACGGCGCGGGCTACCGTGCCCCCAGAGAAGAACGCCAAGCGCAAAAAGCCATTTCCCGCCAATCTCGACCTCAAGGCGGTCAACCTCGCGATGCCGCTATCGTCGGCGCAGATCGTGCGCGAGATCCTGTTCGTGCCACCGTCGATGCGCGTCATCGATCTTTTGGTACGGATGCAAACGACGCGCATCCATCTCGCACTGGTGATCGATGAATATGGCGGCACCGACGGCCTCGTCTCGATCGAGGACATCGTCGAACAGATCGTCGGCGAAATTTCCGACGAGCACGACGAAGATGAAACGCCGAGCGTGGTGCGCCAGCCGGACGGCTCGTTCGTCGCCGACGCCCGCACCCATCTCGACGATGTCGTCGCTGTGATCGGCGTCGATTTCGACGTCGGCGAGGCGGGCGAGGAAGTCGATACGTTAGGTGGCTATCTCACGACCCGCGCCGGCCGCGTGCCGGTGCGCGGTGAACTGGTCCCAGGGCCCGGCACCTACGAAATCGAGGTGGTCGACGCCGATCCGCGCCGGGTCAAGCGCGTGCGCATCTACAAGATTAGCGAGCGGCCGCGCGAGCGAAAGCGCGAGCCCGATGCGGCGCTGGCTGGCGCAACCCCGCAATCCGGTTCCGAACCTGGTAAATCCACGAGTACGTCCGCCACGCCCGCAAAACCGACCAGCTCGTGAATATCACCCGCTTTGCCCACTCTGTGGTGCTCGCTTTCGGATGGAAGCGCGCGGCGATTGCATTTGTTGCCGGCGCGGCGTCGGCGCTGGCGATGGCGCCGATCAATGCCTGGCCGGTGCTGTTTCTCACGTTTCCCATTTTCGTCTGGCTGATCGATGGCTCGGCGACCGGCCGCTTCGGCGGCGCCGGCAGCGCGGCGGTCGCCGGCTGGTGCTTCGGCTTCGGCTATTTCGTCGCCGGCCTCTACTGGATCGGCTACGCCTTTCTGGTCGATGCCAAGACGTTCGGCTGGCTGTTGCCCTTCGCGGTCGCGGGCCTTCCCGCTTATCTCGCGATCTTCACCGCGCTCGGGGCCGGCATTGCGCGACTGATCTGGCTGCGCGGCCCTCATCGCATTCTCGCGCTTGCCGTCGCGCTTACCGCCGCTGAATGGCTGCGCGGCCACGCGCTGAGCGGCTTCCCCTGGAATACGTTTGGCTACGCGATTACGCAACCCCTCGCACTGGCGCAAGGCGCGGCGCTCATCGGCGTTTGGGGACTGACTTTCATTGCCATCGCGGTATTCGCGACGCCGGCGGTATTGGCCGACGAGGCGATCGATACGCCGCGGCCGTGGCGCGCGCCGGTCTTGGGCTTGATGGTGCTCGCTGCGATCGGCGGCTACGGCGGCACGCGGCTGGCCTCGCGTCACACCGAGTTTCTGCCGCAGGTGAAGCTGCGTATCATGCAGCCCAACCTCCAGCAGGACGAAAAATTCAATTACAGCGCGAAGGCATCGGTGATAAACCGATACCTCAAGCTGTCGGATCGCTCGACCGGCCCGCAATCCACCGGCATCAGCGATGTCACCCACCTGATCTGGCCGGAATCGGCGTTCCCGTTTTTTCTCACCCGCGAGCCCGACGCGCTCGGCCAAATCGCCGACCTTTTGCCTGAGGGAACTGTGCTGGTCACGGGTGCCATCCGCGCCGGCGAGCCGGAACCGAACGGCCGTGTCGAGCGCGCCTACAACTCCGCCTATGTCATCGACCATAGTGGCGCGATCCTGTCGATCTACGACAAGGTCCATCTCGTGCCATTCGGCGAATACCTGCCGTTCGAGACGTTCTTCAACCGGCTCGGGTTGTTGTCGCTGACCAAGCAGCGCGGCGGGTTTCTCGCCGGCGACCGCCGACGTGCGATGGAGGTGCCACGCGCCCCGAAAGCGCTGCCGCTGATCTGCTACGAAGTGATTTTCCCGGAAGATGTCGTACCACCGGACGCACGTCCGGGCTGGTTGATCAATCTCACAAATGACGGCTGGTTCGGCATCAGCTCCGGCCCATATCAGCACTTCCAGCAGGCGCGCGTGCAGGCGATCGCACAGGGCCTGCCGCTGGTGCGTGCGGCCAATACCGGAATCTCGGCGGTCGTCGATCCGTTTGGACGTATCGTGCGCTCGCTGCCGCTCGGTGTCGAAGGCCTGCTCGACGCCCCGCTCCCGCGGGCCATCGCGCCTACAATTTATGCGCGCATCGGCGACTGGCCATTGATCGTCTTCATGGCGGCAGGATTGCTGCTCGTCGCACGCGCGCGCCTCAGGAAATAATTTTACTAAAATTGGCCGCGTCAGTTGTGTGCGGCTACAACTTTCCGTTCATGAAATACGCTGTAATTACTGGTCTATTTTCGCTTCAGTCGCGAGCCATGAATTCATTGCAACCGAACTTGCCGAAACTTTCATTGCACCCTGTATGACAAAATGACATTAGGCAGGGCGTTATCCCCATAGGAGTTGTTTATGGCGAAGAAGGCCCCGAACCCGATCGACAAGCATGTCGGGTCGCGTGTTCGGATGCGTCGGATGATGATGAGCATGAGTCAGGAAAAACTTGGCGACGCTCTCGGTCTGACGTTTCAGCAAGTGCAGAAATACGAGAAGGGCACGAATCGAATCGGCGCGTCGCGGCTTCAGCAGATCTCCAACATCCTTCAGGTGCCGGTGTCGTTTTTCTTCGAAGGCGCGCCGCACTCGGGCGGCCACTCCGGCGAACTGTCGGAGAGCGCGTCGCCGCAATACGTCTCGGATTTTCTCGCGACCTCAGACGGTCTCGCGCTGACCAAGGCCTTCATGAAAATCAAGAGCGGCAAGCTGCGCCGCCGTATCGTCGAGCTGGTGGAACAGATGGCCGGCGAAGAAGACTGATATTCCGGCAGCCCATTTTGCCCACGTAATCAGCCCACATTGCCCGCATCTTGACCTGCGCGGGCGCGCTTGCAAAGAAACAGCCGTTTTAGATGAGCGCGCGGCAACGCCGCGCCACGGGAGGGTCGGCGTGTCACATAAGAATTACCTCTTTACCAGCGAGTCGGTGTCGGAAGGCCATCCCGACAAGGTCTGCGACCAGATTTCCGACGCCGTGCTCGACGCGTTTCTGGAGCGCGACGTCAAACTCGGTATCGCCGACGACAGCCAGATTAATACGCGGCTCGGCTGTGAAACGCTGGCGACCACCAACAAGATCGTCATCGCCGGCGAAGGCCGCGGCCAGCTGTTTCGCGATATCCACGGCGTCTCGGTCGTCGATCGCGAGCTGATCACCGAGATCGCGCGCGGCGTCGTCAAGGACATCGGCTACGACCAGAACGGCTTCTCCTTCCACGGCGCCGACGTCGAAGTGCTGCTGCACGGCCAGTCGCCCGACATCGCGATGGGCGTCAACGCCAAGAAGAAGAAAGGTAAGGAAGAAGAAGGCGCCGGCGACCAAGGCATGATGTTCGGCTACGCCTGCACCGAGAGTGAGGTGTACGAGAAGGGCTCGTACATGCCCGCGCCGATCTACTTTGCACACAAAATTCTGAAAGTGCTGTCCGAGAAGCGCCGCTCGAAGCAACTGTTCGACCTGCAGCCCGACGCCAAGAGCCAGGTGACGGTCAAATACGTCGATGGCAAACCGGTCGGCTGCACAAAGGTCGTGGTCTCGACCCAGCACAATGAGAAAAGCCGCAACGGCAAGAAATACACGCCGTCGATAGTGAAGGATTTGATCGAGGACGCCGTCTCGTCCGCACTGCCGAAGGGCTGGATGCCCAAGAACGGCAAGGACTTCCTGGTCAACCCGACCGGCAATTTCGTGGTCGGCGGCCCCGACGGCGACTGCGGCCTCACCGGCCGCAAGATCATTGTCGATACCTACGGCGGCTATGCGCCGCACGGCGGCGGCGCATTTTCCGGCAAGGACCCGACCAAGGTCGACCGCTCGGCCGCTTACGCCGCGCGCTATCTCGCCAAGAACGTGGTGGCGGCCGGCATCGCCGACCGCTGCACCATCCAGGTCGCCTACGCGATCGGCGTCGCCGATCCGATGTCGGTGCTGGTCGACACGCATGGCACCGGCAAGGTGCCGGAATCAAAGCTCGAGAAGATCTTGCCCGAGTTGTTCCGCCTGACGCCGACCAACATCCGGCGCACGCTTAAGCTGAACCGTCCGATCTACAAGCGTACCGCCGCCTACGGCCATTTCGGCCGCAAGCCGGACAGCGACGGTGGCTTTTCGTGGGAGCGGACCGATCTCGCCGACGATATCCGCCGCGCGGCGCGCTAAGGCCCAACAAACCGACACGTTGCGACAGTCGGCCCAAGCCGGCTGTTTGCATTTATAGTGGCGGCAATGGCGGCTCCCCACGAACCTCGCGCCTTCTTCGGACGCAAGCGCGGCGACAAGCTTTCGCCGCGCAAAGCGGCACTGTTCGACACGCTCCTGCCGAAAGTGGCGCTCGATCTGGCGGCAAAAGCCCCCGGCAACGCGGCAAAACTGTTTGCCGTTCCGGTACGTGAGGTCGGGCTTGAGGTCGGATTTGGCGGCGCCGAACATCTCCTCGAACAGGCGCAGACTCATCCCGATGTCGGCTGGATCGGCAGCGACGGCTTTCTCAATGCAGCGGCCAAGGCGCTGACCGGCATTGAAGAACATCGCCTTGCCAACATCCGCCTTTATCACGGCGACGCCGTGCATCTCATTGACTGGCTGCCGGCTGCGAGCATTACGCGCATCGAATTGCTCTACCCCGATCCGTGGCCGAAGCGCCGGCATTGGAAGCGCCGCTTCGTTCAGCACGACAATCTCACGCGGCTCGCCCGCATCCTCAAACCTGGCGGCGAATTCCGTTTCGCCACCGATATTGCAGACTACGCGGCGTGGACCCTCGCCCATATGCAACACTCACCCGATTTCGTTTGGATGGCGGAGAGCGCCGACGATTGGCGCAAACCCTGGAAGGATTTTTCCGGAACACGCTATGAGGCGAAAGCCAGGCGCGAAGGCCGCGCACCAAGTTATCTGACGTTTCGCCGCCGCTAGGCTTTAGGCACCTTGCCGCACCTGCCAGAACCGCACGACGCGCTGTGCCGTCATGTTCGACAGCCGCTCGAAGTTCTCTTTCGCCGCTTCGAGCGCCTGCGTCGACGTGCCCTTGGCGCCGGGCCGCGTATTGATGACCGCGGAGACCGTTTCCCATTTAAAGCCGGCCGAGCGCGCCAGAATCAGCACCGGATCCGAGCGCTCCCCGCCCATCAGACGATCGACCACCTCGATCGGCACCGCGCAAACTGTGGCGAGCGCCGCGATCGTCTCTTCGTACTTTCCGGCCTTGGCGAATTCGGTGACGTCGGTCTCGTTGAGGGCGCGTTGCGCATTGAGCGCGCGCACCGTCGCGAGCGCCGCGGTGTAATCGCGTTTGGCGACCTTGGTGCCGATATCGAGCGAAATCTTCGACAGGACGCGGCGAATCTCGGCCTGGGTTTCGGGCTTCGCCTGCGCCAATAACCGTTGCTGCACGACCTCGGTCGCCTGCATCAGCAACTGGCGGAATAGGCGCGGCGGAATGTCGCTGCGCAACCCGACTTTCTCGGCCAGCATATTGTCCTTGCCGGCGCGCTCGACCAACGTCGTGAACGATTTCTCCGACAGCCGCGCCTGCGCATTGTTGGCAATCGAGCGCGACACGTCACGATCGCCGCGCGCCACGATAATGTCGGACAGCGATTCCGTGATGCCGACCCGCGACGACAGTGCAAGCAGATGGGCCTGGCTCTTGGTCTGCGCCACGACGCGCAAGTCGCTTTCGGACAGCCGCGCCCGCCGCAGCACCGGACCCGCCACAGCGATGTCGTCGTTGGTTGCGAGCGCCGAAACAACCTCGGTCGGCGCATTCGAGACCGGTGCAATGCGCTGCGACAACTCGGCGAGCGCCTTGGTCTCGATCTCCTCGATCAGGATGCCAATCACGTCGTCGAACAATGCGACATGCTCGGGCGCGAAATAATCGGAACCTTCGATGAAGAGTGTCGTGATCCGGCGCAGCGTCTCGGCCCGCTTTTCGGGCGAGCCGTGCTGGATCACGTCTTCCAGTTCCGGAAGCAGCGAAGCGGGCGCGCCCATCTCAGACCCTGCGGAAACGCACGAAAAACAGCCGGTTTGCCGCGAAATTTAGGTTCAGAGTCTGAAGGAAGGGTTAGCTATAGACGCTGCGACCCTTGCGGGAATGCGCCAGATCGCTATATTTCGCGGTGTCTGAGACGTTATCAGACACCTCATAACCAGATCGGGTTTTGAGAGTGGGCCCCCCGGGACCCGCTCTTTTTTGTTACCAAATGGCCGAGGCCCACAGACTGCACTCGAACGACAACGCGCCCGCCGCGTTCGACGAACCGCGCCTGATCGTCGACACGGGCGTCGCGGCGCGCGTCGGTCATATTGCCGAGCCGGTGCTGGCCGATCTCGGCTATCGCCTGGTGCGCGTGCGCATTTCGGCGGCAGCCGGCTGCACCGTGCAGGTCATGGCGGAGCGTCCGGACGGCTCCATGAGCGTCGACGACTGCGAGGCGGTGTCGCGTGCGCTGTCGCCGGTCCTCGACGTCGCCGATCCGATCGAGCGCGCCTACCGGCTCGAGATTTCCTCGCCGGGCATCGACCGCCCGCTGGTGCGCAAGTCCGACTTCGACCGTTACGCCGGGCATTGGGTGCGCATCGAGATGGAAGTGCCGGTCGACGGCCGCAAGCGCTTTCGCGGCCAGCTCACCGGCACGCAGGACGAACTGGCGCGCGTGCATCGCGACGACGCGGCTGAAGGCGAGCCGGCCGACGTGCTGCTGCCTATTTCAGACATGAGCGACGCCAAGCTGGTGCTCACCGACGAACTGGTGACGCAAGCGATGCGCCGCGGTAAGGCGATCGAGCGTGAAGCCCGCCAGACACGACGTGAACAGAGACGCGAAGAACGACAACACCGGCACCGGCCGCACCGGCCTGCCGACACCGGAGGAGAATAAGGTATGGCTGTTTCCGCCAACCGTCTTGAGCTGTTGCAGATCGCCGACGCGGTCGCCCGCGAAAAGTCGATCGACCGCTCGATCGTCATTACCGCGATGGAAGATGCCATCGCTAAGGCGGCGCGCTCGCGCTACGGCGCCGAGACCGACGTGCACGCCGAGATCGACGGCAAGACCGGCGAGTTGAAATTGATGCGCCACATGCTGGTGGTCGAGACCGTCGAAAATCCGGCGAACCAGATCACGCTGGAGGACGCACGCAAGCGCCACCCGGCCGCGCAGGTCGGCGACTCGATCGCCGATCCGTTGCCGCCGCTCGAATACGGCCGCATCGCCGCCCAGAGCGCCAAGCAGGTCATCGTGCAGAAAGTGCGCGAGGCCGAGCGCGACCGGCAATACGCCGAGTACAAGGATCGCATCGGCGATATCGTCAACGGCATCGTCAAGCGCGTCG
>JAFAQJ010000203.1 GCA_019246455.1 Pseudolabrys sp. | reverse complement strand
GCCGAGCGCCTTTTGAACCACCGTCTTGTCTTCGGGCGCGTTGGCGCTGTCGTCCTTCTTGTTGGCGAGGGCCGCTTGCTTTTCGCCGTCCTCGAGACGGCCAAGCTTGACGGTCTTGGTTTCTTCCTTGCCTTTGCGGACAACGATCACCTCGACGTCTTTGCCGACCGGCGTTTCCGCCACGATCTTCGGCAGATCGCGCATTTCCTTGATATCGCGGCCATCGAATTTGACGACGACGTCGCCCGGCTCGATGCCGGCGGGCTTGGCCGGGCCCTTTTCGTCGATGCCGGCGATCAATGCGCCGCGCGGCGGCTTGATCGACAGGCTCTCGGCGATCTCATCGGTGACCTGTTGGATGCGCACGCCGAGCCAGCCACGGCGGGTTTCGCCGAACTGCCGCAGCTGATCGATCACCGGGATCACCGTCTTCGACGGCACGGCAAAGCCGATGCCGATCGAGCCGCCCGACGGCGAAATGATCGCGGTGTTAACGCCGATCACTTCGCCATTGAGATTGAACAGCGGCCCGCCGGAATTGCCGCGGTTAATCGCAGCGTCGGTCTGGATGTAATTGTCGTAAGGCCCGGAATTGATGTCGCGGTTACGGGCCGACACGATACCGGCCGTTACTGTGCCGCCGAGCGAGAACGGGTTGCCGATCGCGATCACCCATTCGCCGAGCCGCAGCCTGTCGCTGTCGCCGAATTTCACCGCCTTGATCGGCTTCGGCGGGGTGAATTTCAGGACGGCGAGATCGACCTTGGTGTCGCGGCCGACGATTTCCGCTTTGATCGTAGTGCCGTCATTGAGAATGACGTTGATCTCGTCGGCGTCGGCGATCACGTGATTGTTGGTCACGACGATGCCGGCCGGGTCGATGATGAAGCCCGAGCCGAGCGAATTCACGCGGCGCGGCGACGGCGTGTCGCCGTTCGGACCGCCGCGGCGGTTCTTGAAGAACTCGTCGAAGAAATCCTCGAACGGCGAACCCGGCGGCAGGTTCGGCCGCTGCGCGTTATTGCTGCTGACGTCGATCTTCTGCTTGGTTGAGATGTTGACGACCGCGTCGATCACGCCTTCAGCGACATCTGCGATGTTTTCAGGGCCGCGCGCTGAGGCCGGCGGCGCGGCGAGTGACACAACCGTAATCGCGAGCAGCGGCAAAACGAACCTGACAAAGCGAGAAAAGAAGCCGCCCGAAATCGCACTCATGGATTTCAAATCTCCGGAAATATGGGCCCGACAGTGCCCGTGCTAGCCGGCGCTTTCAAGACACATGCGGTTTACCCAACGCCTAGCCGCGGACCAGCCAGACCAGAACAAGTCCCAACAGCGCCGAACCAATCCCGATAATCCTCAGCGACATGTCGGGCGTTTCCAGGACCGCGGCAATTGCCTTTTTGGCGGATTCCGGAAACGCCGCAAACATCAGGCCCTCGATCACGAAAACGAGGCCAAGCGCCGCCAAAAAATCCGTCATGCGTCAACCGGACGGCTAGCGCGCCGGCGCAGGCGGAGCGGCAGGAGCGCCACTCTTCCCGCTCGGATCGCCGAAGTACCGGAAGAAACTTGAATCCGGTTTCAGCAACAACCGCGTGTCGGTCGACCGCATCGCCGCCTCGTAGGCCTGCATGCTGCGATAGAACGAGAAGAAGTCCGGATCCTGATTGAACGCCGCCGCGAAAATCTCGTTGCGCTGCGCATCGCCCTCGCCGCGGGTCTGCTCGGCTTTTGACGTCGCTTCGGCGACCAGCACGGTCACTTCACGATCGGCGCGTGAGCGAATCTCCTGTCCGCGCTGCGCGCCTTGCGCGCGGAATTCCGCCGCCTCGCGCTGACGTTCGGTCTGCATGCGTTGATAGACCGCTTGGCTGTTTTGCTCCGGCAAGTCAGCGCGGCGTATGCGAACATCGACCACCTCGATACCGTAATTGGTAGCCTCGGCGTCGACCAGGTCGCGGATGCGCGCCATCAGCTGCGCGCGCTGGTCGCGCACCACGTGCGTGAACGTCACCTCGCCCAGCACGCGGCGCAACGCAGAATTGAGGAGGATCGAAAGCTGCGAATTCGCCCCCTGCTGCGAGCCTAGGGTCTGGTAGAAGCGCAGCGCGTCCTTGATGCGGTAACGCGCGAAGGCGTCGACCACGAGCCGCTTCTGATCGGAGGCAATAACCTCCTGCGGGGGCGCTTCGAGATCGAGGATGCGTTTGTCGACTCCAATCACGCTGTCGACGAACGGCAACTTCACATTGAGTCCGGGCTCGTTGATGACGCGCACCGGCTGGCCGAGCCGGACCACGATCGCCTGTTGTGTCTGGTAGACCGAGAAGAAAGAGCTGTAGGCGACCAGCAAGGCCACGGCGAGCAAGACGATCAGGCCGCCGCCGGCGATATTCCATCTCATGGCCGGCCTCCCGTCGAAGTTTGCGGCGCGCGCGGCTGCGCCGGTGCTCGGTTCAATTCCGGTAACGCCAGATACGGCACCGCCGACGACACCCCGCCGTCGACGATCACCTTGTCGGCCGCTCCGAGCACACGCTCCATCGTTTCTAGGTACATGCGCTGGCGCGTGACGTCAGGCGCCTTCTTGTACTGCTCGTAAATCTTCAGGAACCGCGACGTCTGGCCGGTCGCTTCAGCGACCGTTTGCTGGCGATAGGCTTCGGCAGCTTGCGTGATCTGCGCTACGCGACCGCGCGCTTCCGGCACCACGCGGTTAGCATAAGTTTGCGCCTCGTTCTGCGCGCGCTCGAGGTCGGCGCGCGCCGCCTGAACGTCGCGGAAGGCGTCGATCACCTGCTGCGGCGGATCGACCTTTTGTAACTGCACCTGCTGCACCACGATGCCGGCACCGTAATGATCGAGCGTCTTCTGCATCAAATCCTGCACGGCGGTTTCGGTGCCCTGGCGGGCGCCGGTGAGGATCGGTTGAATCTCGGACCGGCCGATCACCTCACGCATCGCGCTTTCAGCGACCGCTTTCACGGTGCCTTCCGGATTCTGAATGTTGAACAGATAATCGCCGACGCCGGTCGGCTTGACCTTCCACAGCACCGAGAAGTCGACGTCGACGATGTTTTCATCGCCGGTCAGCATCAGGCTCTCTTCGGGCACGTCGCGCACCGAAGCGTTGCGGCGCGTCACGTCCTCGACAACCCGCATGCCGATGTCGATCTTGTTGACGCGCAACGCGCGCGGCGTGAGCACGGTCTCTACCGGATACGGCAGGTGATAGTTGAGACCGGGCTGCACTTCGCGCGTTTCCTTGCCGAAGCGCAACACGACGCCGAGCTCATCCGGCTCGACTCGGAAAAAGCCGGAAAAGCCCCACAGCACGAGCGCGGCGAGCGCCAGCAAAGCAAAACCCTTGCTGCCCATGCTGCCGCCCGGCAGCACACGGCGCAGCCGGTCCTGGCCGCGGCGAAGCAATTCTTCGAGATCAGGCGGCGTCGGGCCGGAGGATTGCGGCCCCGTGCCCCACGGTCCTTTCGGGCCGGAGCCCCACGGCCCGCCCCCCTGATTGCTCCACGGCATGAATGCGTTCTCCCGGCGCGTGCTTTTTATATGCGCCTTATGTCGGTGCGGTTATAGGGGACGCCAAGGGGGGTGACAACGCGCGCAAATGAGGCGTTTGGCCGCTTTTTCAGCGCCTTTGGTACGTCGCCACCGTGAAAGCGAAGTCGTCTTGCGGACCGGCCGGATGCTCGCGGCGATAGGTCTCACACCACATGGAGGGATCGATCGGCGGGAAAAACACGTCACCTTCCGGCGATGCATGAACATGAGTGATCTCGAGGCGGTTGGCCAACGGCAGCGTCACGTCGAAGATATTGTGTCCGCCGATCACCATGATCTCGTCGGTGCCGCGTTTCTTCGCGTCATCACGCGCAATGGCCAACGCGGCGTCGATACTGGTGGTCAGGATCGCACCCGGCGCCCTATGCGCGAGATTGCGGCTCACCACGATGTTGGTGCGATCCTTGAGCGGCTTGCCGAGGGACTCGAACGTCTTACGCCCCATCACCACCGGCTTGTTGAGCGTCAGCCGCTTGAAGTGCTGGAGATCCGAGCGCAGCCGCCACGGTAAATGTCCGCCACGGCCGATGACATTATTTTTGCCAACCGCGGCGACCAGCACGATCGTCATGGCGCCGCCCCGCGCGCGAATGTTTCGAGTGCCGCGCCGCTCATGCGGCAGATGCGCCAGTCCTCCATCACGGTCGCCCCGATTGATTTATAGAAATCAATCGACGGCTTGTTCCAGTCGAGCACCGCCCACTCGAACCGCGTCCAGCCATTGTCGATGCAACGACGCGCGAGTTGCGCCATTAGCGCTTTGCCGAGGCCTTTGCCGCGGAACGCCGGCCGCACGAAGATATCCTCGAGATAGACGCCGCTACGGCCGCGGAATGACGAGAAATTGAGAAACCACAGGGCGCAGCCCGCCGCCGCACCGTTCCATTCCGCGATGTCGCAAAACGCTCGCGGCTTGTCGGCAAACAAAGCCGCCGCGATCATCTCCGGCGTGGCGTCGACCTCCTGCGACAGCTTTTCGTAGTCGGCGAGCTCATGCACCAGCGCGAACACCAGCGCGGCGTCCGCCGGGACGGCCGGGCGGATCGTGACGCTCAAACCGCAACCTCGGCCTTGATGTGCGGATGCGGGTCGTAATTCTCGAGCGTGAAGTCCTCATAGCGGAACGCGAAAATATCCTTCACCGCCGGGTTGATTTTCATGACCGGCAGCGCGCGGGGCGCGCGCGACAATTGCAGCCGCGCCTGCTCGAGATGATTGAGATAAAGATGTGTGTCGCCACCCGTCCAGACGAAGTCGCCGGGCCTATAACCCGTCACTTGCGCCACCATCAACGTGAGCAATGCGTAGGACGCGATGTTGAACGGCACGCCGAGAAACACATCGGCCGAGCGCTGGTAGAGCTGGCACGACAACTTGCCGTTCGCGACATAAAACTGGAACAGGCAGTGGCACGGCGGCAGCGCCATCTTGTCGACATCCGCTGGATTCCACGCCGTCACGATCAGGCGGCGCGAATCCGGATTGCGTTTGATCATCGCGATGACATTCGAGATTTGATCGATCGTCGAGCCGTCCTTCGCCGGCCATGACCGCCACTGATGGCCGTAGACCGGGCCAAGATCGCCGCGCTCGTCAGCCCACTCGTCCCAGATGCGCACGCCATTGTCTTGCAGATATTTGACGTTGGTATCGCCGGCGAGGAACCACAGCAATTCGTAGACGATCGACTTCACGTGCAGCTTCTTGGTGGTGAGTAACGGAAAGCCGGCGCCGAGATCGAAGCGCATCTGATAACCGAATACCGAGAGCGTGCCGGTGCCGGTGCGGTCGTGCTTCTCCGCTCCGTCGGCGAGGATATGCTCCATCAGTTCCTGGTATTGGCGCATCGAATTCTCGTTTCGCGACTCAAGTTGGGGAAGCTTACGCCTAGTCGCAATCGCCGGAATTGGCTGTCCCCCGGTTCATGGCAGCTTTTTTCGCCGGGCGACATCGCCCTTGGGTGCGCTGCAACCCTGCGGGTGCGCCTTTTTGCCGTCCCGGGACTTAAGATATTGACCCGGGGTTGCCGTATGTAGCTAGATGCCTCGCTGTGGGAGGAAACAAGAAAAATGGGCTTTCTAAGTCATATCAAGCGCGACTATTACGCGGGCGCGCTGATGGTCCTGATCGGCTTGATCGCGGCGAATGACGGCCGCGGCTATTCCATTGGAACTTTGCGGCAGATGGGTCCTGGTTACTTTCCCATCGCGCTCGGCATCATTCTCATCTTTCTCGGCATCCTGATCGCGGCGACCGCCTCGACCGGCGGCGAAGCGCACGAAGAAGCCAAAGCGTTGCCGCACAACGAATGGCGCGGCTGGTTCTGCATCATCGCAGGCCCGGTGTCCTTCATCATCCTTGGCAAGCTCACGGGCCTCGCGCTCGCGACATTCGCCTGCGTGTTCGTCTCGTCGCTCGGCGACCGCCACACCACGTTGCGCGGCGGACTCATCCTCGCCACCTGTGTCACCGTGTTCGGCGTCCTCGTCTTCCACTATCTGCTGAAGATCCCGATGCCGGTCTTCAAGTTCGGTCTGTCATGATCGCAACCGCTCTTCAGGATCTTTGGTACGGCTTCGGCGTCGCGCTCGAACCGCACAATCTGTTGTGGTGCTTTGTCGGCATCCTCGTCGGCAACATGGTCGGCGTGCTGCCGGGCATGGGACCGCTGGCCACGATCTCGATCCTGCTGCCGCTAACGTTCGGCATGAAGCCGGTCGCAGCGATCCTGATGCTCGCCGGGGTCTATTATGGCGCACAATATGGCGGCGCGATCTGCTCAATCCTTTTGAACCTACCCTGTCATCCACCGCATGCGGTGACGTGCCTCGACGGCTACCCGATGACCAAGCAGGGTCGCGGCGGGGTGGCGCTTGGCATCACAGTGATCGGCTCGTTCATCGGCGCCTCATTCGGTATCACCGAGATGATCTTCCTCGCGCCGGTTCTCGTCAGCGTGGCATTAAAGTTCGGCCCAGCCGAAGTGTGTTCGCTGATGCTGCTCGGCCTCCTTGCCGGCTCGACGCTGGCGCGCGGCTCACCCCTCAAGGGCGTGGCGATGACGGTGCTCGGCCTCATCATCGGCATCTGCGGCGCCGACATCGAGACCGGCACGCCACGGCTCACCTTCGGCATCCTCGAACTTTACGACGGCGTCGAGATCGTGGCGCTGGCGCTCGGGTTATTCGGCATTGCCGAGTTCATGAAGAGCGTCAACCAAGATATCAAGATCGACGCCAAATACGCCAAAGTCCGCGTGCGCGACATGTGGCCGAGCAAGGACGACATGAGGGTGGCGTTCTTCCCGTGGATCCGCGGCACATTAATCGGCTCGATGTGCGCGCTCATCCCGGGCACTGGCCCGACCATCGCCTCGTTCGTGTCCTACGCCACCGAGAAGAAGATCTCGCGTCACCCCGAGAAGTTTGGCCGCGGCGCGATCGAGGGCGTGGCCTGCCCCGAAGCCTCGACCCACTCCTCGGTGCAGGGCGACTTCATCCCGACCATGTCGCTCGGCATTCCCGGCGACACGGTGATGGCGCTGCTGCTTGGCGCGCTGATGATCCAGGGGATCGTGCCGGGCCCGCAATTGATCAGCCAGCACCCCGACATCTTCTGGGGCCTGATCGCGAGCTTCTGGATCGGCAACATCCTGCTAGTCATCCTCAACGTGCTGATGATCGGCCTGTGGGTGAAGCTGCTGGCGGTGCCTTACAAGCTCTTGTATCCGAGCGCGCTATTCTTCGTCTGCATCGGCGTCTACGGCGCCAATAACGACATGTTCCAGGTCATGCTGACGATCCTGATCGGCATGTTCGGCTACGTTCTCCTGCTGCTCGGCTTCCACCCGGCGCCGATCCTGCTCGGCTTCGTGCTTGGACCGCGCTTCGAGGAGAACTTCCGACGTGCCATGCTGATCTCGCGCGGCGACATAACGGTGTTCGTCGACATCAAGAATCACCCGATCTCGACCGCCTTCGTGGGGCTCAGCGTGCTCTTGATCGCCGTGCAGATCTATCTGTGGATCCGCCGCACTAACTGGACCGCTCTGGTGAAGACGCCGAAAGTGCCGGTCACGCCCTCTGAAGCCGAAGGCTAAAGCAAGCCGGCGAGTCCAATCAGCCCACCGAGCAGGAAAAACCACAACGGGCTCACGCGCGTGAAGTACGCCGTCGCGGCGGTTGCGCCGGTGAGCACGACCGCGACCCAGCTAATGTCGGCCGCGATCGTCACGACGTAAGCGCTCGCCGCCATCAAGCCGATCGAGAGCGGCACCAGTCCTGTCTGGATGGCGTTGCGCCAATGCGCATCCTTGAAGCGCTCCCACACCTGCGCGATCCAGAATGCGAACAGGCAGGTCGGCCCAGTCATCGCCGCGGTGGCGACCAGCGCTCCGGCCAGTCCTGCGACGTGATAACCGATCAACGTTACGATGATGACGTTCGGGCCGGGCGAGAGTTGCGAGATCGCATACATATCGGCGAATTGCCGTGCGCTCATCCA
>JAFAQJ010000202.1 GCA_019246455.1 Pseudolabrys sp. | reverse complement strand
AGTCGAGGCTACCCAGAATATCGTCGTTTCGATTTTCGGATTCGATGATGATGACATTAGGCGTCGGCGCATTGCGATACGCCTCCAGCGCGGCCGTTGCGCCACCCATCTGGATCTTGAGGTGGGTCTTGCCGAGGCGGCGGTCCTCGCCGGCCGATTGAACCGCGGCGGCGGTTTCGACGGTTTCGCAGAACGCCTGGATAGAGACGCGCGGAGCCGGGGCGATGTGTTCGTCGCTTGCAAGCGGCTCCGCTGGCGCGATCGGCGGCGACGGCGCCTGTTCTGCGGCGACTGAGACTTGTTGAGCGTGTTTGATCATTTTCCGAGATCGCTGACTTTGCCTTGATCGAAGCCGCTGGAATCACCTTGATAAAGGGCGGTCGGATTTTCACCCTTGCGATATTTGTCGAGCGCGATGGCGCGGCGCGCTGTGTAAACCTGACTTTCGCCGCGCGGCTGCACGAGATCGGTCGGATTGTCGACCATGGATGCAAGATTGCGCTGACTGGCACAGCCAAAATTCCAATAGGGCTTATTCTGCACGTACGTTGGATCCTCCGACGGGCCGAGATCGTTCGGCCAGCGCCCGCACGGCCCGGCTTCGGCGACCAGCTTCGGATAGGTCATGCGAATGCTGGCGAGTGCGAAAGGCGAGGGCGCGTAGGAGCGCACCAACACTCCGTTTTGCGGCACCGCGTTGGCGGCAAGGATCGAGTGGATTTCGCGAAGCGAATCCTGAGCCGTGCGGGCGCTCGGTCCATTCGCCGGCACCTCGACCAGGATGCCGCCGGTGGCCTCGCGCTTCCACGCCGCAGCGAAGGCGAGCACATCCGCTCGCTGTGCCGGGCTCAAGCCGCCGCGACTCGTGCCGAGGAAGACTTCGACCGTCTTTTGACCCTCGCGCAGCGTGATGGGATGGCGCTCACGGTAATCGTTTGGATACGAGGCCAATTGCTCACGTGCGGAGTTGCAGCCGGCCAGCATGGCCGCAAGGCTGCCGGCCGCGATCAACTGCAACAACGGACGCGTTCGGCGCGAAGCGGATTTAAACTGGGCCATCGAGTATCTCCTGCGCCTTTCAGTCGAGGATGAATCCATAATTGCCGCGATAGCTTGTCTTCGATTCGGTCTTCTGCGCCGCGGCGGTGCTGCCATACACACGGTTGAGGCGCCCCATCAGCACCGTGCTCGGATCGGAGGGGTCGGCAAAGCCGTCATCGGGGCGCGACAACTGCTTCTGTGCCACCGAGTGCACGGCGTAAGGTGTGACCAGCACCATCAGTTCGGTCTGATGATTGACGTAGTCGCGGCTCTTGAAGAGCGCGCCGAGGATCGGAATTTGCATCAGGCCAGGCAGACCGTTGATCTGCTGCTTGGTCTGGTCCTGGATCATGCCGGCCATCGCCAGCGAGCCACCGGACGGAATTTCAACCGTCGTCTCGGCGCGGCGGGTGTTGATCGAAGGAATGGTCAACGACTGCGTCGAGCCCGGCACCTGCAGCGTGATGGCGTTTTCCGATGACAGGTCGGAGACTTCGGTCAGCACCTTGAGGCTAATGCGGCCCTCCGACAGCACGATCGGGGTGAACACCAGGCTGACGCCGAATTTCTTGAAGTCGATCTGCGCTTGGCAGACCGGCGGAGACTTCGTGGTGTCACAGGACAGGCCGTTCGGGATCGGAAATTCACCGCCGGCGACGAAGGTCGCGGTTTCGCCCGAAATTGCCGTGAGGTTCGGTTCGGCCAACGTCCGAATGACGCCGGCGCGCTCCATTGCCTTGAGCGACGTGGTGAGGTGGCTCCCCTGCACCTGCAGCGCCGTTGCGCCGGTCAACGCCTGCCCAGTCGCCGAGAACGGGTTGCTGGTGGCGTAACTGATGACGGTCTGGCCGAAATTGGTTGCACCCGACAAATCGATGCCGAGCTGCTTGATGACATCGCGTTGCACTTCCGCGACCGTCACTTTGAGCATGACCTGATCGCGGCCGCGCACGGTGATGCCGTTGACGACCTGAGCGCCGTCACCGGCGAGTCGGGCTGCGAGATCGTAGGCTTGCTGCGACTCCGCCGGACTCGAAGCCGTACCAGAGAGCATGACGCCGGTTCCGATACCTTCAATGCGGATGTCGGCTTCGGGCAAGGCCTGGCGCAGCGCGCCGCGAATGCCGTTGAGATCGCGGGTGACAGCGATATCGAATCCGGCGATCTGCTTGCCTTCGGCGTCGAAGAAGAAAATGTTGGTTTGGCCGACCTTGACGCCAATGATGTAAACGCGCCGCGACGAGCGCACGACGGCGTTAGCCGTGGTCGGGTCGGCGACTAACACGTCCTTGATGTCGGCAGGCAGGTCGATCGCGACCGACTTGCCAATGCCGAGAGGCACGAAGCGCGAAGTGGCTTCGCTCGCGGCGACCTGGATGACGGGCGTGGCGCCGCGGGTGTCCGCGGCGGACAATGGCGCGGAAGGTGTCAGCGCCGAAGCCGCGAGCAAGGCAGAAAGCGCGATGCTGCGTGTCCAGATCGGCATCATGCTGTGTTCCCCATTCCTCACTTTGGCGTTGTTGTCGTGCCGACGCCGAACCGGATGACATTCACGCTGCTGCGGCGGGTATCGTCATTGTCGTCGCCGTCTTTGGCGTTGGCGTCAGTGATGCTGCGCAGCGCGAGCGACAGCGAGCCCAATTGCTGCGACAACGTGAGTGTTTCGGCCTGGCCCGGGGTCAATTCGAGCGTCGCGGTCTTGCCGACCACGACCTTCTGCCCGTTCTTCTCCTCGACGTTCTGATCGATCGCCAGCACGCGGACGTTTTTCATCACGGTCTCGGACGTTTGCGCCTCGCCGCCGGTGTCGCCCTTGCGTTTGGTCAAGATGACGTCGACGCGGTCATTCGGCAGCACGAAGCCGCCAGCGCCGGTCTCCGGCGAAATCTGTGTCGAGACGGCGCGCATGCCCGACGGCAGGATCGCCGCCATGAAACCGGAACCTTTGGCTTTGACGAGCTTGGCTTCGCGGATCGGTTCACCGCCGACGAAAGGCGCGCGTGCGATTGAGCCGGCGATCGATTCGATCGCGTTGGGTTGTTCGGATTTCTTGATGAAGTTGCCGGTCGAGGCCGCGGCCGGCCATGTTTGCCAGCCGAGGTCGCCGGGCGAAACCGTTTGACCCAAGCCGATGTCGTTCTTGGCGACAAGAACGTCAACGGTATCCATTTGCGGCTTCTCGACCGCCTGCGGCTCCGGTGGCTTTTCGGAACGGCCGGCCAGCATGGCGGCGACGCCGCCTGCGGCGATGGCAACGGTCAAAACAACAAGACGCGCGGCTTTCATACGCTCAACTCTCACCGACAGGCGGCTCGTCAGCCGCCGAAACTCACGAAATTCCACATGGCGGCCGAACCAGCCGCTTGCATGGATTTGACCAGTTAAAGGTCAAGGTATGGTTAAGCAGCGGTTGCGAAATCGAGTTAATATTGTGTTGCGCGCCGATTTTTCGGGGCAACGCGCCGAACGTCAGGCGCCGAGCGCTGCGAGCCAGCCGGTTTGCGGATAGACGGCGAGCGCGGCGGCTGCGAGCGCAATCCCATAGGGAATGCCGCCGCCTTTTTCATGCAGACGCATGATCCAGGCTTGCCGCGCCAAAACCGCAGGCAACGGGAAAAGCCGGAACTGAATGAGCAGCAGTGTTAGAACGCCGCCGAACAATGACGCGTAGGTCAGATACTGCAGCAGATAATCGAAGCCGAACCACAGCGCGGTCGCGGCCGCGAGCTTTGCGTCGCCGCCGCCGATCCAGCCTTGCGTGAAGCAACCGAAAGCGATCACGAGCACCAACGCGCCGGCGCCGAGATGCGTCGCGATGTCGTGCAAACTCATGCCCGTGACGAGTGCCAGCAGCGCAAAGCTGGCGACGAGTGCCAGGGACAGACGGTTGGAAATCGTCATCGTCAGAAGATCGCTCGACGCGGCGAACGCCATCAGCGCAGGAAATAGCAGCAGTCGGATGGCATCGGTGAGCATGTCGGCCGAATTCGTTGTGGTGTCGGAATCGCCACGCAATCTACGCCGGGCAATCTTTACCTTTCGTAAACCGCTGCGGTCTCGATACGCCAAAAGCAAAAGGCTCCGGCCGCAGCCGGAGCCTTTGTATTTCTTGAAGGTCGCCAGCGCTTACTTGAGCTGGGTCGAAATGCTGTTGAACGAGGTGTTCAACTTGGTGCCGATGCCGTTCACGACCGCAATGATGGCGACCGAGATGCCGGCGGCAATGAGGCCGTACTCGATGGCGGTAGCGCCCGAGTCGTCCTTCAGGAAACGCACGAAAAGATTCTTCATCGGTAGCTCCTTGATCCACACGTGGCTGTCTGAGCGGATCCGTCGACCGAATTTGAAGTCCTTCGGCTCCCGGACCATGCGGGAAAACTAGCCGAGAGGTCTTGCGTCGCGGTTAATACAATCGATGAAACATAAGGTAGTTTTGTGGTTCGCTGCTGTAGTTAACAAGTCGTATCTGCAGGAATAACGTAGTTAATCATGGGTTAACTAGAATTGTCTGCGATAAATTTTGTATCTATATTCGACTATTCTATAGCTAGACCAGCGGCGGCCTTTCAAAACTCCAGAAAAACGTAAATCACGCTTCGCCGCTGTGCCTAGCGAATACTACACTCGACTTGGAGTGAACTTCGCGGTCGAGGACTGACCACTACGGCAGACCGCTGTCTTGCCGAAAATCCATGGGCGAATTCACGCCATCTTAACCCCCGCCGGCCGATACCTGCGACACGCACGAGCTGCGTGCAGGTTCGCCCATGTTCACAGAATTTCTGTCCGTCATCGAAGTGGCCGGGCAGACCATGCTCAAAATCATTCCGGTCACGATTGCGCTCGGCGTCGTCTTCGCCGTGCTGTCGCACTGGTCGGCTTGCAATCCCGGCCAGGCCTGGTGGCGCAAGCGCGAGATCCTGACCGACGTCCTTTATTGGTTTCTCATTCCGGTGTTGGCGCGCTTCGTGCGCATCGGCTTGATGGTAATGGGCGCCGCCTATCTCTACGGCATCCATACCGGCGATGCGCTGATGCAATTTTACGACGATGGTTTTGGCCCGCTCGCCAGCATGCCGTTATGGGCGCAGGCGTTGTTTTTCCTCGTCGTCTCGGACTTCCTGCTGTACTGGGTGCACCGCTGGTATCACGGCGCAGCGATGTGGAAGTACCACGCTGTCCACCATTCCTCCGAAGATCTCGACTGGATTTCAGCCGCGCGCTTCCACCCGGTCAATATCCTGCTAGGGACCGTGCTCGTCGACGTCGCCTTGCTGCTGGCCGGCATTTCGCCGAATGTCATGCTCTGGGTCGGGCCTTTTACGACGGCATCGTCCGCGTTCGTTCATGCCAATCTGAATTGGACGCTGGGGCCGTTTAAATATGTGATGGCGGGTCCGGTGTTCCATCGCTGGCACCACACTGCGGCAGACCGTGGCGGCGACAAAAACTTTGCCGGCACATTCCCGATTTGGGACGTCCTGTTCGGGACCTTCTACATGCCGCCGAACGAGCTGCCGGATGCCTACGGCGTCGGCGATAAGGAATTCCCGCACAGCTTCGGCGGGCAGCTGATCTATCCATTCCGCCAGTAGCGGCCGCTTAGAGTTCTATTTGCACTTCATTCACCGTTTTGCGGTCAAATCGGTCGTAACCGGCTGTCTGTCGGCATCCGTTGTGTTGCGTACCGGAGTATCCGATGCCTGTTTCGCGCCTGAAGGTCGCGCTGGCCGCGTTCGCGGCCTTCTGTGCATCGAGCGCCGCGCACGCTGATACCGTCACCGTTCGTGTCGACCAAGCCCAGATCCTCAAGCTGCCGGATCGGGTTTCGACGATCGTTATTGGCAATCCTCTGATCGCCGACGCGACCTTGCAGGCCGGCGGTATTTTGGTCGTTACTGGAAAAGGTTACGGCGCCACCAATCTGCTGGCACTCGACCGCCAGGGCCGCATTGTCATGGACAAGACGGTGCAGGTGGCCAGGAGCGGGCAGAGCGACGTCATCACCGTGTACAAAGGCATCGCCCGCGAGTCCTACAGTTGCGCGCCGGATTGTGGGCCGCGCATCACGTTGGGCGATGGCTCGCAGTTCTTCACCGATGCGCTTGGCCAGACGACCACCCGCAATGGCGGGGCCGGCGCGAAATAGCGGTCTTTCTTGGTTAGCGATTCGTTAGCGTCAATGACCGACTTGGCGGCAGTGCCCGCAACAAATCGACAACGCCTGTTTGCTATGAAAATCGCGAGCGACACCAGCGCGACTGCGAGCCGGCGCAATGAAAATCGGTGACATGAAATTCATGAAGCGGACACAACGCGACATCGCCGTCGCCGTGCGCTGTTTTGTCCGTCACAAGAAGGGCGCGGCTGCGATCGAGTTTGGTCTCGTCGCAGTTCCGTTCATCGCGCTGATCTTTGCCATTATGGAAACCGCGCTGGTGTTCTTCGCCGGCCAAAGTCTCGAGGCCGCCGTCGCCACGTCGGGACGACTGGTGATGACGGGCCAGGCTCAAAACGGCAACTGGTCGCAATCGCAGTTCAAGACCCAAGTTTGCAACACGACGTCGGTCCTGTTCGATTGCGCGAACAAGCTTTACGTCAACGTGCAGAATTTCAGCGATTTCACCTCGGCCACAGCGACCCCGCCGTACAATAACGGCCAGCTCGACACCACCAAGATGCAATATCAGCCCGGCACGCAGGGCAGCATCGTCGTCGTTCAACTCTACTACCAGTGGCCGATCTACGTCTCATTGTTGAGCAACAACCTCTCCAACCAGAACGGCGGCAACCGTCTGCTGATTGCGACCGCAGCCTTCAAGAACGAGCCCTACTGATGTTGCGTCCTGTCCTCAACTCCGTTCGGTCGTGCGCCGCGCGTTTTTTCCAGGATCGCCGCGGTGTGTCCGCGATCGAGTTCTCGTTGCTCGCGCCGCTGATGATCAGTCTCTATCTTGGCGGCGTCGAAATTTCGCAGGGCATCGGCATCGACCGTAAGGTCACCATCACGGCCGGCGCGATGTCGAACCTGGTCGCGCAGAATACAACCGTCAGCGCCTCCGACATGACGAACTTCTTCAACGCTGCGTCGACGATTATGGCGCCGTACTCGACGACGCCGCTGAAAATCACGGTGTCATGTCTCACGGTCGACTCGACCGGCAAGGTCACGGTGAAGTGGAGCGATACTAAGAACGGCACGGCACGGACCGTCGGTTCGACGGTAACGGTGCCGTCGGCACTCGCGGTGCCGAACACGTCGCTGATCTTTAGCGAAGTCTCGTACGGATATAAGCCGACGATCGGCTACTACATTTCCGGCACGCTGACTTTGTCGGATCAGATGTACATGACGCCGCGTCAGTCCACGACCGTCACCCACACCTAATTTTTCGGAATCGGCAGCGCCGTCGTTGATTTGATGCGCTCCATCGCGAAACGCGACGTCACGTTTTTCAGCGGCACGGTTCCGATCAGCTTCTTGTAGAACGCGTCGTACCCCGCGATATCCGTGACGACGACGCGCAGCATGTAGTCGACGTCGCCTGCCATCCGGTAGAACTCCATGACTTCGGGCATCGCCTTCACGACATCGGCAAATTTCGCGAGCCATTCTTGCGAATGATCGCCGGTCTCGATCGAAACAAACACCGTGACGCCGAGCCCGATCTTCTCCGGCTCGATGATGGCGACGCGGCGGGTGATGACACCGTCGGCCTCGAGGCGCTGCAGCCGTTTCCAGCATGGCGTCGAGGAGAGGCCGACGCGCTGGCCGATTTCGGCGACGGACAACGAGGCGTCGTCCTGCACCACCGCGAGGATCTTTCGGTCGATAGCATCCATGCTGCCGTCGCCTTCGAAAATAGAATAAAGATAGCGCTGTTTACGCAGCGTATAGAACAAAGTTTCTTTCTGGCTATACCATCTGTGAATATAGAGAAAAGTATTCTATTTCAAGCATAATCTGGTGCCGGCCTCCCTGACCGGTTTGGAAGCCCCGATGACGCCCATGCCCGCATTTTCTTTGCTGTTAGGTTCGTTGCGCCGCCTTGTTGCCCCCTTTGCCCTGGCGGCCGCCATTGCTGTGCCGGCTTATGCCGCCGATCCGCTGGTTGCACCCGATTGGCTCAAGGACCATCGCGCCGACGCCAATGTCGTCGTGCTCGATGTGCGCTCAGCGATCGACGGTGGCGGCACCAAGGCCTACGAAGAGGCGCACATCCCCGGATCGGTTCATTCGGACTACGACAAGGACGGCTGGCGCGTGACGCGCAATGACGTGCCGTTCATGTTGCCGAGCACCGCGCAACTTGAGAAGTTAATCGGCGATCTCGGCATCGACGAAGACACTCATGTCGTCGTGGTGCCGGCCGGCGTCAGCTTCACGGACTTCGGCTCGGCGGCGCGCGTCTATTGGACGCTCAAGGTCGCCGGCCTCAAAGACGTTTCGATTCTCAATGGCGGGGTCGCGACCTGGAAGAAGGCCGGCCTGCCGCTCGATAGCGGCAAGGTTGAACCGTCGCCCAAGATCTTCACGGCGTCGATCGACAAGAGCCCGCTCGCCGAGATCGACGAGGTCAAGCAGGTCGAGGAGAAGGGTGGCGCGACGTTGATCGATGCTCGTCCGCCGTCGTTCTTCGAGGGCAAGGAACGTGCGCCAACCGTGCAGGCTTACGGCCACATTCCGAACGCGATCAGCCTCGACAGCGCGAAGTATTACGATGCGCAGAACAACGTGCTGAAACCGAAGGCTGAGGTCGCGGCGCTCAGCGCAGCGTTACCAGCGGGGCCCGCGGTTGCCTACTGCAACACCGGTCATTGGGCTGCAACCGACTGGTTCGTGTTGCATGAAGTGCTCGGTCGTCAGCGGGTCAAGCTTTACGATGGCTCAATGACCGAATGGTCAGCCAATCCGCGCCGGCCGGTCGAGTCCTCCCGCACCAAGTGGGACGACCTCAAGAAGAGCTTGGGGCTCGGCTCGTAACGCGCTATCTCCGTCGTATGACGGATTTGGCTCCATCATGACGACTGCAACGCTTTCCGCGCCGGATATTCGTCCGGCGCGATTCGATCCGCTCTTCCTCGCGCTCTCGATCGGCATCAGCGCCGTGCTGATCGCGCTCGTCCTGCTCGACGGTCAGCCGGCTTCGGCGGCGCTGATCCTCGGCGGGTTCGGGCTCGGCGCCGCCTTCCTCAAAGCCGAATTCAGCTACACCGCTTCCTGGCGGCGCTTCCTCAACAAAGGCGAAGCCGGTGGCCTGCTCGGCGGCTTCATTGTCATTGCCATCGCCGCGCTGCTGATCGTTCCGGTCGCCGCGATGGGTGGCCGTTACGGCGGGGCCATCGCGCCGATTGGGCCGTCGCTGCTGATCGGCGCCTTCGCGTTCGGGCTCGGCATGCAACTTGCCAATGGCTGCGGTTCCGGCACGCTTTACACCGCGGGGGGTGGCTCCGGCCGTATGCTGGTGACCCTGGCGTTTTTCGTGATCGGTAGCGTGTTCGGTTCGCTGTCGCTGCCGGCTTTCCTGCGGCTCGGCGGCATCGATCCGGTGCTGGCGTCGAGCTATTTCGGGCCGTGGGGCGGGCTGCTGGTGACGCTCGCGAGCCTTGCTGTTGCTTCCGCCATCATCGTCTCTATCGCCAAGAAACGCGGCGCAAATTTCACACCCAATCGGACGTATATCGTCGGCGGCCTGATCATTGGCGCGCTCTGCGCGTTTGTGTTCCTCGCTGGTGGACACCCTTGGAGCGTGACGTTCGGCTATACCGTATGGGGAGCCAAGATTGCGACGTTCCTCGGTTTCGATCTGTCGCACGCCGAATTCTGGAATTGGGACGGGCCGAAACTCGCGCTGAAGCAGTCGGTGCTGTCCGACACGTCAAGCCTGACCGATTTCGGCATGCTGCTCGGCGCGATGGCCGCGGCCGCCGCGACTAAGCCGTTTGCGCGTACCGCATGGCCACCATTCGGTTCGCTGGTTGCAGCTGCTGTCGGCGGCTTGATCTGCGGCTGGGGCGCGCGCATCGGCTTTGGCTGCAACATTGGCGCTTTCATTGGCGGCGTGGCGTCAGGCTCGCTGCACGGCTGGATCTGGTTTGTGATGGCGCTTGCCGGCAGCTTCATCGGTATTCGCCTGCGCCCGCTGTTCGGTCTGTCGCGGGACTAACGCATGAGAAAGACCTACATCGCCGTCACGCTGGTCGCGCTGGTCGTCATCGTCACCAGCCATCTGATGAGCCCGTCCTCGGGCCGCGCGGTGTCGCCGGAGGATTTCGCCGGCGCCTGCGCGCCCTGTGGCGCGCCGTGCCCGTCCGCCAAAAAGTAGTCAGCGCGCGGCGCGCTGGCCGATAAATTCCAAGATTTCCGCGCGGGTCGGCGCGCCGGTCAGCCCGCCGAAACGCGTGCATTTGATCGCGGCTGCCGCGGCAGCAAAGCGCATCGCCCGAATCTCATCGCCTTTTTCAGCGAGCGCCAGGGTGAACGCGCCGTGGAACGCGTCGCCGGCGCCCAAGGTGTCGACCGCGTCCACCTCGAACGCGGGCATGTGGCGCACGTCGCCGCCCTTCATGAAATAGATGCCGTTCGGGCCGTCGGTGACCGCGACGAAGCCGGAAAGCTGCGCCGCGAGGCGCGGCAGCGCTACCTTGATGTCCTGCGTCTGGAACGTGCCCCGCAGCCCTTCGGCGGATGCGATCACATGGGTGCCGACCTTGAGGAGGTCATGGTCCGCTGTGGTTGCCTGATCGAGGTCGATGACGACGGGAATGCCGCGCGCTTTGGCCGCCGCGCAGAGCGGCGTCACGAAAACCGGGAAGCGGTTGTCGACCAAAAGCGCGTCGATGTCGCGAATCAACGCCACAGCGTCTGGCGGAGTGACCTCGTGCAACCCGTGGCCGCGCCTTGTCGCGATGATCTTCTCGCCATGCGTGTCGAGCAGAATGAGCGACACCGAAGCAGTACCGTCCGGCACGCGCAGCACGCCGCTACAATCCACGTTTTCTTTCTCGAGCCCCGCGACGATAGCGTGGCTGGCGTCGTCCTTGTTGTCGCCGAGCGGCCCGGCATAGCGCGCGTGGCCACAGATGCGTGCGACCGTGACGGCGGCATTCGCCGCGCAGCCGCCGCCGGTGACGGCATAGTCCGATGCATAGATCTTGCTGCCCGGGTCGGGGAAATGCTCGACCCGCATCACGATGTCCTGAACGCCGATCCCGGCACACAGGATGTCCGGTGTCTTGCCGTCAGCCAAAGGACACGCCGTCTTCGACCCAGCCGCGGATGATGTGGTGGGCGATTGCGACCGGAGGCGGGCAGGTGAGGCCCTGCGGATGTTTGCGCAGCAGCATCGAGGCAATCTCGTCGCGCGAAAACCAGCGCGCATCCTCGAGCTCGTCGCGGTCGATCACGACGTCGCGCGACTTCGCTTCGGCATAGCAGCCGATCATCAGCGACATCGGGAACGGCCAGGGCTGCGAGGCGAAATATTTGACGCGCCCGCAGACAATGCCGGCTTCTTCACGGGTTTCCCGGCGCACTGCATCTTCGAAACTTTCGCCTGGTTCGATGAAACCGGCGAGGCACGACCACATGGACGGCACGAAGCGGGGCGAGCGACCGAGCACGCATTTGTCGCCGTCGACCGCCAGCATGATCACCACGGGATCGGTGCGCGGGAAGTGCTCAGCCTTGCAGTTCGGGCAGACGCGTTTCCAGCCGCAATCCTTGGGCGCTGTCGCCGTTCCGCAATTTGCACAAAAGCGGTGGCGGGCGTGCCAATGCAGCATGGCTTTGGCCTCGGCGATCGGCGGCAGATGGTCGGCGGCGACGAGCCCTTGCACCGCGATCGATCGCAGGTCGGTAACGAGGAGATCGCTGCGCGTTTTCACCGCCTCGACCGCCTTCGGATCGATGCCGATGCCGAAGCGGCCGGCGCCCTTGAGCAGGCCAAGGAAGATGATTTCGGCCGGCGCGCCGAGTTGTTTCGCTTCGTCGAACGTGAATAGCGGATTGTTCGCTGCGCCGCCCGAGGGCGTCGCCTTGGCCACGATCATCTCGCCGCCGACGACATAAGCCCCGGCGTCGGCACGCGCGGCGAGCGCCGCGACATCATCGCCCTTGAGACGGCGGTCTGCCGCCCGATCAAGCGGACTATCGGCATAACCGAGGCGGGGTTTGGGCCCGAGATCGAGACGCGGGGACATTGCGAGGCGAAAGTCGCATGCGAGCCGCGTTCCCGCAATGCGCGCCAAGCCTGATTTTACGTACGGTTCGCGGCTAGTGCGACGCCTTCGGGAAAATCTTGTCGTGCAGATCGGGCCGCTGCCACTGCTCGCCGAGCACCCCCTGCTTGGCGCTAAAGTCGCGCGCGGAGCCGACTTCATCCTTCGAATTGCGCATCTCGCGCAGCCGATCGAGGCTAACGTCCACGACGAACATGCCGGCCGCGGTGCTCTCGCACATCACTTCTTCCGGCGCCGCGACCATCGCCAGGCCGCGTTCCCGATGATTGAACATGTTCTGCGTGGTGACGACGACGGCGAGATTCTCGATGGCGCGCGCCCAGATCAGATGCCGCCAAGTCGCCCACAGCTTCCGCTTGTCGGTTCCGGCCGGCATGAAGATGATTTCGGCGCCGCGGAGCGACAGCGCCCGCGCGACTTCCGGCATATAGACCTCGCTGCACATCGCGAGCCCGACTTTGCCGTGCTCGGTATCGAACACGCCGAATTCGTTGCCGGCGACGTATTGGAATTCCCACCATTCGCCGCCGGTATAGATCCACGGCCCGTTCGGATGGGTGCGGCGATATTTCACCGTGTGCCCGTCAGGGTAGGCCATGTTGATGAGGTTGTAGGCGGTCTGTTCGTTGTGGCTGATCGGCTCGAGCGTGCCGTAGACGACGTGAATTTTGTGTTTCTTGGCGGCGTCGGCCATCGCCTGGGTCGGATCGAACTTCGCCGGCATCCGCCACGGCCCCGGATAGGTCTCCGGGAAGCAGACGAAATGCGCGCCTTCCGTTGCCGCGCGGCCGACGAACGCGACGGCGTCCGGCACATTTTTTTCTTCTTCGACGATCGGATTGGTGATCGGCTGGACGACGGCAACGCGGAACGTCATGGCAGTCCTCGTCAATGCGGGCGGCGCAGCGTGAAACTCCGGGCGATAGAGGTCAAGCCGCGCGGCGCGACGCCAATGCCTGATCGGCCGCCGCGAGCACGTACTGCGCTTGCAACTCGTCGAGGCACTGGCTGTGGCTGCCGACGTGGCGGTCACAGCCTTCATACTGGCAGGGCAGACAGGGCAAGGGATTCTGCACGAGCCAGACATTGCCGCGGTTCTGGATCGTGCCGCGCGCCTTCCACGGCATAGTGATCCCGCCCTTGGGCCACGGCCCCCACAGCTGCGGATCGGTCGGGCCAAACAGCGCGACGGTCGGGCAACCGGTCGCGGCGGCGAGATGTGTCACCGAGGTGTCGGGCCCGACGTAGAGCGCCGCGCTTTCGAGTAGCGCGGTGTTCTGCGGCCAATCGAGTTGATGAATCGGTATAGTGCCGTGCCAGACGCCGTCGAGGTATTTGCGTTCCGCGTCGCCCGGCCCTGCGATCGCCACGATTTTCAGCCCGCGTTGCGTGAGGCCGACCGCGAGTGCGCGCCAACCTTCGGCTGTCCATTCCTTGTAGCGGTACATCGGCGCGGCGTGGATGACGGCGTAGCGCTCGCCGCGCGCGACGATGCTTTGCGCGCCGGCTACCGGTGCGACGACCTCGGGCACTCGGGGTAGTCCGAGCGCATCGGCGAGCCGAAGCATCTGTTCGACGCGATAGATCGTGTCATCGTAAGGCGCGCTGCGCGTCAGCAGAAATTTCTTGATCATGCCCTTCAGGCCGCCGGCCTCGACGATGGATACACTGCGCCGTCCGGCCATGATGGCGAAGAATGTTGGGCGATCGCCTGATTGGGTCGAGATCGCCAAGTCGTATTGCCTGAACAGCCGCCGTGCCAGCGCCAGCGTTTCGCCGGGGCTAGGGCGTTGCGGCATCGTGATGAGGTTATTGATGTCGGGATTGCCGGATAGGATGCGACCAATCCCATCGTAGACGAGGACGTCGGTCGTCGCCTGCGGGAAGGCGCGCCGCAGGCTGCGTATCAGCGGCGTCGTCAACAGCGCGTCGCCGATCCGCCGCAGCGTGATGACGAGGATGCGCGGTTTGTCGGGAAGGACCAGCCGGCTCATGGAGCTTTGTTATGGTCCGATATTCAGACGCTGCCGCACGGCGGCGAGCAGGGCGTCGCGCGCGGCTGGTGCGTATTCTTGGCGCGGCAGGCCCCAAGGCGGCTTCGGCCAGTTGCCGTCCTTGTGAAAGCGCGCGACGACGTGAACGTGGATCTGCGCGACCACATTGCCAAGCGTGGCGACGTTGATCTTGTCGCAACCGGTGATCGCCTTGAGCGCGACCGAGACTTGAACGATCTCTTCCATCAGCGTCACGCGCTCGGTCGCCGGGAGGTCCGCGAGCTCGGTGACGGCGGCGCGCCGCGGCACCAATGTGAGCCACGGGTAGTTGGCGTCGGTGCTCATGAGCACGCGCGTCAGCGGCAAGTCGCCGACCACGACGTTGTCGCGCACCAGGATTGGGTCCAGCGCGAATTCCCTGGGAGTGCCGGAAATCATTGGACTATTTCCCCCGATTCCTGTGGAGGAATCGTAGCAGAGCGCGGGCCGCTTCGCTTGCTTTCCCTTACCATCGGGCCGATATAGGCGATGGGAGGTTGGCGGTGGACGAGCCACTCGCCAACCGGGTCAGGTCCGGAAGGAAGCAGCCCTAACGAGCACGGATCGGGTCGCTCGTCAGCCTCCCACCCCTCATTGTCGGCGCGAGAATGGTCCGCAGAACGCGGACGGATGGCACGATGAGCGAGAAGAAAAACAAGAACGAAGAGACAACCATGCCCGCCGCCGAAGCGGGTTACCGCGTGCTGGCGCGCAAATACCGTCCCTCGACCTTCGCCGATCTGATCGGGCAGGACGCGATGGTGCGAACCATCTCGAACGCGTTCGAGACCGGCCGCATTCCGCAGGCATGGATCCTCACCGGCGTGCGCGGGGTCGGCAAGACGACGACCGCACGCATTCTCGCCCGTGCGCTCAATTACGAGTTGCCCGACGGCTCGATCAAAGGGCCGACCATCGAGATGCCAGTGCTCGGCGTCCATGACCAGGCGATCATGGAAAGCCGCCATCTCGACGTGCTCGAGATGGACGCCGCCTCGCATAACGGCGTCGACGACGTGCGCCAGATCAACGACGCGGTGCGCTATGCGCCGGTGTCGGCTCGCTACAAGGTCTACATTCTCGACGAAGTTCACATGCTGTCGGGCGCCGCGTTCAACGCGCTGCTCAAGACGCTGGAAGAGCCGCCGCCGCACGCCAAGTTCATCTTCGCCACCACCGAAATCCGCAAGGTGCCGGTGACGGTACTGTCGCGCTGCCAGCGATTCGATCTGCGCCGGGTCGACGCAGCGTTGCTGGTGCAACACCTCCGGAATATCGCGGCGAAAGAGGGAATCGAGGCGGAACCCGCCGCGCTGGCTTTGATCGCGCGCGCGGCTGAAGGTTCGGTGCGCGATTCGCTCTCGCTGTTCGATCAGGCGATCGCGCACGCGTCGGGCCCGGTTCGCGCCGAGGACGTGCGCAACATGCTCGGTCTTGCCGACCGGGTGCGGATCGTCGATCTGTTCGAAGCGCTGATGAAAGGCGACGCCGCCGCGGCGCTGAGGGAAATTCGCGAGCAATACGAGATCGGCGCCGATCCGGCGGTGGTGCTGGCCGATCTCGCCGAATTCACCCATTTTGTCACTCGTGTGAAAGTCGTGCCGTCGGTCGCCGACGATGTCTCGCTGTCAGAAGCTGAGCGCACCCGGGGCCGCAGCTTTGCCACGCAGCTGTCGATGCGCGTTCTGTCGCGCACCTGGCAGATGCTGCTCAAGGGTCTCGCCGACGTGAAGGATGCAGCGCGCCCGCTCGCAGCCGCCGAGATGGTGCTGGTGCGGGTCGCCTACGCGGCCGATCTGCCGACGCCCGATGAAGTCATCAAGTCATTGGGACGGGGCGACAGCTCCGCGCCCCCGACGCAATCTGTCGGCAACGGCAATCCGAGCGCTTCCGCAAGCAACGCTCCGACTCCGCCGCGTTACGATGCGCCGCGAACTTCCGCCGCCTCGTCGACGGGAATGCCACAAAGGAGCATGCCACGCTCATCGGCAGCCGCCGCGCCGCGTCCGGCAACCGATCCGGTGATGCGCGCGGATCCGGCGTCACAGTCGGCCCCTGCGCTCGTCATTGGCACCTTTGAGGAAATCGTGGCGCTCGCCGCCGAGAAACGCGACATCACATTGCGCATGGCGCTCGAGCGCGACGTGCGGCTGGTGCGCTGCGAGGACGGCAAGCTCGAACTGGCGCTCGAGAAGACCGCGCGGCCCACGTTGATCAACGATCTGTCGCGCAAGCTTGGTGAATGGACCGGCAAGCGCTGGATGGTGGTCGTGTCGGCCGAGCAGGGTGCGCCGACACTCAAGTCGCAGAACGAAAATCGCGAGGCCGAGTTGAAGCGCGGCGTGCGCGCCGATCCGCTCGTCGATTCCGTGCTCAAGCGCTTTCCCGGAGCCGAGATCGTCGGTGTGACGCCACGCGAAGCGCCAGTCGGGCCCGTGCCCGACAGCGGCGAAAGCGACGGCGACAAGGATTGAGAGCCGACCATCATGGCTGATTTCATGGGCATGATGAAACAGGCCGCGCAGCTGCAATCGAAAATGCAGGAGCTTCAGGCCGAGCTCGACACCATCGAGGTCGAAGGCACCGCCGGCGGCGGCATGGTCACGGTCAAGCTCACCGCCAAAGGCGACCTGAAATCGATCAAAGCCGACGAGTCGCTCTACAAGCCAAGCGAGAAGGAGATCTTCGAGGACCTGATCGTCGCCGCGCACGCCGACGCCCGTCGTAAGGCCGAGGCGCTGCTGCAGGACAAGATGAAGGCCTTGACCGGCGGCCTGCCGCTGCCGCCGGGATTGAAGCTGTTCTGATGCCGACCGCCGTCGCCGGCCCCGAAATCGAGCGCCTGATTCAGCTCCTCGCCCGTTTGCCGGGGCTCGGGCCGCGATCGGCGCGCCGCGCCGCGCTCCATCTCATCAAGAAGCGCGAACTTCTGATGGCGCCGCTGACCGCCGCGCTCGAAACCGCGATGGACAAGATTGTCATCTGCAAGACCTGCGGCAATATCGACACGCAAAATCCGTGCACGGTCTGCACCGATCCCAAGCGCGATCCCTCGATCATCGTCGCGGTGGCGGACGTCGCGGACCTTTGGGCGCTCGAGCGCGCACACGCCGTCAATGGCCGCTACCATGTGCTCGGCGGCACGCTATCGCCGCTCGACGGCGTCGGTCCGCAGGATTTGACGATCGACGCGCTGGTGTCCCGTGCGCACGACGATGGCGTTAAGGAGGTCATCTTGGCGCTTAACGCCACCGTCGACGGCCAAACGACGGCGCATTACATCACCGAGCTCTTGCACGGCGCCAACGTCAAGGTGACGCGACTCGCGCACGGCGTGCCGGTCGGCGGCGAGCTTGATTATCTCGACGAGGGCACGCTGTCGGCGGCGATTAAGCAACGGACATTATTCTGACGATCAATCTTCGGGAATAGCCACGCCCGTTGTGGGGGCAACAGGGACGCCAACCACCGGGGCCGCGATCATCGCCTCGCCGTTCGGACCGATCGCAACATGCGAGCAGTCGCCGTAGCGATTGACGTGCGTCTCGCCGCCCGAAGAATCGTGCGAGTAATAATAGTGGCAGGTGCCATCGTTATATTCGGCATTGAGCCAACTGCCGTCGGTGTAGCGATGGAAATAGGGGTCCGCCATCGCTGCCGGTGCAGACATGATCGCGGCCGCGAAAACGGCCGCCGCCGCGAGCTTCAGGGAAGAGCGCATCTGAATCTCCATTGTAGCTAGAGGCCAAACGCTGCGAACAAATGATCGTTCCTGCGGGAACTGCGGCGCAGGTGTGGCTGGTCAGCGGCGCGGGCGGAGCGTTTCGAAATGGCCGCGTTGCTGGAGATAAGCGAGCAGCACGAAGCTTGGCGCCGCCGCCCCTGTGCAGATGATGAAGTACCACATCCAACCCGTCGTCGCAGCGATGTAGCCCGCGCCCATCGCGAACACGGTGCGCGCCAGCGCGAACAACGCGGTGAGCAGCGCGTATTGCGTGGCCGTATGCAGCGGATTGCCGCACAGTGCCGAGAGATAGGCGACGAAGATCACAGTGCCGATGCCGCTGGTGAAATTCTCGGCGCTGATCGCGAACGTGAGCCAGGCCGGATCACGGCCGACCACGGCCTGCCACGAAAAGGCGAGGATTGCGGCGGCCTGCAAAATGCCGCCGACCCACAGGCTCTGCGCCATCGTCAGCGCACGCGCAACATAACCGCCGGCGAAGCCGCCGAGGATCGCCGCGGCAAAGCCCACGCCTTTGATGATCGCGGCGAGCTCAACCCGGGTGAATCCGGTTTCCAGCACGAACGGCGTCGTCAGCGCGCTCGCAAGCGAATCCGCGAACTTGAACAACGTCACGAACGCGAGCACGGTAATCGCCGAATCCCGCGACAGGAATTCGGAGAAGCTGTCGAAGGCCGTGTCGTAGAGCCGCCGCCACGAGCCATCTTTGGCGTGCGCAGCATGCGCCATTTCGGCAGTCTCAGATGGTTTTGGCTCGCGCGCCAACAGTGTCGCCAGCATGCCGACCAGAACCAGCGCGGCCATGCAGAGATACGTGAGGTGGTAGGCGGCTTGCTGCGTGAAGCCGAGTCCGACAAAGCCGCTGACCAGAAACAGTGCGCCGGCACCGGATACCAGCACGGCGATACGATAGGCCGCGACATAAGACGCCATGCCGGCGGCCTGCTCGTTTTCCGGCAAGCTCTCGATGCGGAAGGCGTCGATCACGATGTCCTGCGTGGCCGATGCCGTCGTCACCAGCAGCGCCGCGCCAGCGACCAGCCACGGCGAGGCCGCGGGCTCGCTCAACGCGAGTAGCACGACGGCCACGGCGAGCATCAATTGCGTGAGCATCAGCCAGCCGCGCCGGCGGCCGAGGAGCCGCGATAGCATCGGCACGTCGAGCGCGTCGACCGCGGGCGACCACAAAGGCTTCGCCCAATAGGGCGTGCCGACCGCGGCGAACAGGCCGATGGTGCGGATATCGACTCCGCTTTCGCTCATCCAGGCTTGCAGTGTCTGCCCGGCCAGCGAAAACGGCAGCCCGGCCGAGAAACCGAGCAGCAGGACGATCAGAACTCGCGGCTGGAGATAGACCGCGAGCGCGTCGAGGCGGCCGGGAGAACGCGCAGCGGCGGGCTTGGCAATAGGCTCGGCCACTTGGGGAGCGGTCATGCTCCCTTATATCACTCCGCCGCCTCGATGCGCCCCTGCGGTGTCGCGAGCAGCGGGACGTTTTCGACCTCGCCGAATTCCACGTTCTGGATACGCTCGCCGCGTTTCTCGATCTTGTCGGCCGAAATCAGGACTTGCCGCACGTCCTCATTCGCGTCGTTGAAATGCTTGCCGAGCTTGTTGACGCGCTCGCGCAACCGGCCGAGATCGTCCATCAGATGACCGACTTCGGCGTGGATCTTGTCGGCGGCCTCGCGCATCTTGGCGTCCTTCTGAATCTGCTGGATCACCTGCACCGCGAGCATGAGGAGCGACGGCGAGACGATCATGACCCGGGCGCGATACGCTTTCTGAATGATGTCGTCGAAATGGTCGTGCAACTCGGTATAGACCGACTCCGACGGCACGAACATCAGTGCGAGGTCCTGCGTCTCACCGGGGATCAGGTATTTGTCGGCGATGTCGCCGATATGCTTGCCGAGATGAACACGCAGCTTGCGCGCCGCGTCGGTCTGCTGCTCCTCGGTGGTCGCGCGCTCCATTTCGGAAATCGCTTCGAGCGGAAATTTGGCGTCGATCACTAGCGGCCGGTTGTCCGGCATCTTGATACAGCAATCGGGCCGCGAGCGGTTCGACAGCGTGTATTGGAATTCGTAGGCACCCATCGGCAGCGCGTCGGCGATGATGGTTTCCATGCGGCCTTGGCCGAAGGCGCCGCGGCGCTGCTTGTTGTCGAACACCTTTTGCAGCGTGGAGACCGTGGTCGACAATTCGGTGATGTTCTTCTGCGCCGAGTCGATCACGGCGAGTCGCGCGTGTAATTGCTGGAGATGGTCCGTGGTGTTCTTGGTCGAGGTCGAGAGTGTTTCGCCAAGCCGCGCTGTCACTGCGTCGAGCCGCTGGTTCACCGCGTGCTGAAACTGTCCTTGCGAATTCTGCACGGTCTGCTGCAAGGCGCCGTGCGCGGTTTGCAGCCAGTTGCCCATCGCGTCCATGCGCGCGTTGATCTTGGCGAGTTCTTCCTCGGCGGCGCGGTGCGGCTCCGGCGGCTTCGCTCGCGTCAGTACGGCAATCACCGCACCGATCGCGAGGCCGCCGAGCAAGGCGATGCCGGCAAGGATCATCAGGTCGGGCGTCAGCGTCGGCAACGTCATGGTCGTTCCTCCGGCAAGCTTTTTAGCCGATTCGATCATGAGAACGAAAAGTGAACACTACGTTACTGGTGCCCATCTCACAAGGCTTTCGTTGACCCATCCCAAGCTTCCTCTTACATGCCGCAAATGGCTTTGCGCGACATCATCATCCTCCCCGACAAAAGGCTGCGCGCCGTCTCCGACCCGGTCAAAACGATCGACAAGGAGATCCGCGCGCTGGTCGACGACATGTTCGAGACGATGTACGCCGCGCCCGGAATCGGGCTCGCCGCGATCCAGGTCGCAGTGCCCAAGCGCATCGTGACGATGGACCTCGCCAAGAAGGATGACTCGAAAGAGCCGCGCGTCTTCATCAATCCGGAGGTCACGTGGTCGTCGCCCGACAAGTCAGTCTACGAGGAAGGCTGCCTGTCGATCCCAGAATATTACGCCGAGGTCGAGCGCCCAATTGCGGTGAAGGTCAAATACATGGATCTCGACGGCAAAGCGCACGAGATCGAGGCCGACGGTTTGCTCGCGACCTGTTTGCAGCACGAGATCGATCACACCAACGGCGTGCTGTTCATCGACCATCTCTCGAAGCTCAAGCGCGACATGGTGGTGAAGAAATTCAAGAAAGCGGCGAAGAAGACCGCGACACCGCACCCGCAAGAACAACCCAACGCGCACGAGCTCTGATGCGTCTCGTCTTCATGGGCACGCCGGACTTTGCTGTTCCGGCCTTGCTTGCGCTCGCGCAGCAACACGACATCGTCGCGGTCTATTCGCGCGCCGCGAAGCCGTCCGGCCGCGGTATGGAATTGCAGTCGACTCCGGTCGAGCGCGAGGCGGTCCAATTGGGGCTGCCGGTGTTCGCGCCCGCGACGCTCAAGACACACGAGGCGCAGTCGGCGTTCCATGCACATCAAGCTGACGTCGCGGTGGTGGTCGCCTACGGCTTGATGCTACCGAAACCCGTGCTCGGCGCGCCGTCGCAGGGCTGCTTCAATATCCACGCCTCGCTTCTGCCGCGCTGGCGCGGCGCCGCGCCGATCAACCGCGCGGTCATGGCCGGAGACAGCGAGAGCGGCGTCAGCATCATGAAGATGGATGAGGGCCTCGACACCGGCGATGTCGCGCTGATGGACCGCATTCCGATCGGCCTCGACATGACGGCCGGCGATCTGCACGACGCGCTGGCGCGGCTTGGTGCCGACGCCATCGTGCGCGCGCTCGCCGCATTGGAACGCGGATCATTGACCTTCACACCGCAACCCGCGACCGGTTCGACTTACGCGGCCAAGATCGGCAAGGACGAAAGCCGCATCGATTGGGGCAAGCCGTGGCGAGAGGTTCACAATCACATTCGCGGCCTGTCTCCCTTTCCGGGCGCGTGGTTCCAGACCGGCGAAGGCATGCGGGTGAAGGTGCTGCGCTCGACGTGCGGCGAGGGCGCGGGTGCGCCCGGCACGGTGCTCGACGATCAGTTGACGATCGCTTGCGGCGAGGGGGCGGTGCGCCTCACCCAGTTGCAGCGCGCCGGCCGGCAGCCGATGCAGGCCAACGAATTCCTGCGCGGCAATCCCGTCG
>JAFAQJ010000195.1 GCA_019246455.1 Pseudolabrys sp. | reverse complement strand
GAGGCTCTACGCCTGCGAAATCTCAGTGTCTCGCTGGATGACGGCACCGCCGTCGTCGACGACACGGAGGTCGTAATTACCAAAGGCGAGCGCGTCTTGATCGCCGGAGAGTCCGGTTCGGGCAAGAGCACGCTGGTCCGCGCAATTTCTGGCCTTTGGCCGTGGGGCAACGGTGAGATCGACGTGCAGCGGGACTCGCGGCTATTTTTGTTGCCACAAAAGCCTTACGTGCCCATGGGCACGCTCCGCCGCGCCGCCGCTTATCCCGGTTCCGAAGAGAGTTGGAGGGTAGAGGAGATCGGCGAGGCGCTCGAAGCTGTTGGGCTCGGACATCTGGCCGAACGGATCGAGGAAGAGGCGCCTTGGGATCAGACACTGTCAGGCGGCGAAAAGCAGCGCCTTACGTTTGCACGTGTCCTGCTGCACAACCCGGACATTATCGTACTCGATGAGGCGACGTCCGCACTCGACCCCAAAAGTCAAATGGCGTTGATGAAGCTCCTTTCCGAGCGCCTGCCTGAAAGCACGATCGTCAGCGTCGGCCATCGCGAGGAGTTGGAAGAATTCCACAGCCGCAAGCTGACACTGGAACGCCGGCGCCACGGCGCCAAACTGGTAAGCGATATTTTCCTTGTGCCGCGGCAAAATAATCAGAAACTGGTCCGCCGCTTTTTGCAGCGAAACAAACGCGGGTCTTTGTGGCGCGGCCGCAAGAGCTGAGAGAGCCGTGGGATATTTTCGTCTTTATGTGCGCGTCCTCGCCCTGCTCGCGCCGAACGCCGGGCTCGCCCGGACGCTCGCGATCGCCAATCTCGCGCTCGCCGCCGCGCATTTTGCGGAACCGGTGCTGTTCGGAAAGATCATCGACGCTTTGGCCGCGATTGGCCCCAATGGCCGCGCGGACTGGCCGCGGCTCGCGACGCTTCTGCTGACTTGGCTCGGCTTTGCCGCCTTCACGATCCTGTGCGGCACGCTCGTCGCGCTCTATGCCGACCAACTCGCGCATCGCCGTCGCCAAGGCGTTCTATCGGAATATTTCGAGCACGTTTTGTCGCTGCCGCTCGCGTTCCACAGCGCGGTGCATTCCGGCCGGCTGATGAAAGTGATGTTGCAGGGCACCGACTCGCTATGGGGTCTGTGGATCGGATTTTTCCGCGACCATCTGTCGGGCTTCGTCTCGTTCTTCGTGCTGCTGCCGCTCTCGCTCGTGATGAACTGGCGGCTCGCGTTGCTGTTGATCGCGTTGTGCGTGGTGTTCGCGGGACTTACCGCGTTCGTGATGCGCAAGACCGAAAAGCTGCAGAGCCTGGTCGAGGACCGCTACTCGGAGCTCGCCGAGCGCGCCTCCGACACGCTCGGCAATGTCGCTTTGGTGCACAGCTTTGCGCGCGTCCAGGCGGAAGTGCAGGGCCTGCGTAACGTGATCGACCGCCTGCTCGCCGCGCAAATTCCGGTGCTGTCGTGGTGGGCCGTGGTGTCGGTGCTCACGCGCGCCTCGACCACGTTGACCATCCTCTCGATCATTGCGCTCGGTGCTTATTTGAACACACAGGGACAGGCCAGCGTCGGCGAAATCGTCACTTTCATGAGCTTTGCGACGCTGCTGATCGACCGCCTGCAAGGCACGGTCAGCTTCGTCAACCGTGTGTTCATGGAGGCGCCGCGGTTGCGGGAATTCTTCGAGGTGCTCGATACGCAATCGGTCATCCGCGATAAATCCGGCGCAATCGAGTTAACGGATGTGCGCGGCGCGGTCGAATTCCGCGACGTTTCGTTCCACTACGACGACCGCCGGCCGGCCGTAGACGGGCTTTCGTTCAGCGCGGCACCCGGCGAGACCGTGGCGCTGGTCGGGCCGACCGGCGCCGGCAAGAGCACGGCGCTGGCTTTGCTCTATCGCGCTTTCGATCCTCAATCCGGCTCGATCGCCATCGACGGCACCGACATTCGTGACATCAAGATCGCCAGCCTGCGCCGCAGTATCGGCGTCGTGTTCCAGGAAGGCCTGCTGTTCAACCGCTCGGTCGCCGAGAATTTACGGGTCGGCAGACCAGACGCCACGCTCGACGAGCTGCGCGAGGCAGCGCGCCGCGCCCAAGCGCTCGATTTCATCGAAGCGCATCCGGACGGATTTGACGCGCGAGTTGGCGAGCGCGGCCGGTCGCTGTCGGGCGGCGAGCGCCAACGGCTGTCGATCGCGCGGGCGATCCTGAAAAACCCGCCGATTCTCATTCTCGACGAGGCGACCAGCGCGCTCGATGCGCGCACCGAGACGCTGCTGCAAATCGCGCTCGAGGAAGTGATGAAGGGCCGCACGACTTTCGTGATCGCCCATCGCCTTGCGACGATCCGCAACGCGAACCGCATCCTCGTGTTCCAACATGGCCGCATTCTTGAGAACGGCACGTTCGATGCGCTGGTGGCGCAAGACGGCGTGTTCTCGCAGTTGGCCAAGGCGCAGTTTGTGACGGCGACGTCAGCTTCCTGACGCTTGGTGCGAGGGATGGGAGATGGTCTACCGTCATCACGTCGGTGTCTCGGACGTGTGATGCGCGCTATTCGGCTGCGGCCTGCAAACTGTCGGAGCGCGGCGGCGTAAAGGGCATTACACGGTTTCGTCCCACTTTCTTGGCTTGATAAAGCGCCACGTCGGCGGCGCGCAGCAGGGCGTTAACTCCCGACATCGAATAAACGGCGCAAGCGAGCCCGATCGAGACAGTGACCGAGAATTCCCGGCCGTCGGCCGCGATAACGCTGTTTTCCGCTGCGGCGCGCAGCCGTTCGGCCACGGCTTGCGCTTGATCCAGAGTGGTTTCCGGCAACAGCACCGCAAACTCATCGCCGCCTAGCCGCGCTACGATGTCCGGTCCGCGCCGGTTGTCCTGACAGATCTGGGCAACGGTCTTAATAGCTTTATCGCCGCTCGCGTGCCCGTATGTGTCGTTGGCATCCTTGAACCGGTCGATATCGACAATGAGCAGAGACAATGGTCTCTGGTAACGCAAGTACCTCGTCCATTCCGCTTCAGCCAAAGTCTCGAAATGAGTGTGATTCCAAAGGCCGGTCATGCCGTCGACGCAGGCTAACTTCTCGTACTTATCGGCGCGTTGCACGAGATCGGTGACGTCGTTGTACGTCAGCATGCGGCCGCCGCCCGGCAACTTCGCACATTGGGCGCGAATAATGCGACCATCACGATGCGGAATATCATGGGGAGTTGGGTCACCGGCGCGCGCTAGCGCAATTCGCTCGGCGATGAAACTGCGGAGTTTGTCGGGAGGAACGGCAAAATCGCCCGTCTTCATCGCGCTGCTGACGAGTGATATATAGGACGGCTGCTTCTCGACCGTCTCCTCGGCCACTTGCCACATCTCGCGCGCGGCCTTGTTCATGACGCGCATGTTGAGTAGCGGATCGAGCAGGATGATGCCTTGATCGATACCGTCGAGCGCAGCGCGCAGGAATTCGAGCTCGTCCGTTCGCCCGACGATATCAGTTATAAAAGT
>JAFAQJ010000409.1 GCA_019246455.1 Pseudolabrys sp. | reverse complement strand
GACGTGGTCACCTTCGACAATACCGAACGACACGCGTCCGTCTTTGCGGAAACGACACCAGATCATTGTTGTCAGGCTTTCTTGAGTTTCTCGGCCACACGCGGAGCGAAATAGGTGAGCACGCCGTCGGCGCCGGCGCGCTTGAATGCGATCAGGCTTTCGAGCATCGCGCGCTCGCCGTCGAGCCAGCTGTTCTGCGCCGCCGCCATGATCATCGCGTACTCGCCGGACACCTGATAGGCGAAGGTCGGCATGCCGAACGTCTCTTTCACGCGCGACACGATATCGAGATAGGGCAGGCCAGGCTTGACCATCACCATGTCGGCGCCTTCCTCGATATCGAGTGCGACTTCTCGCAGAGCTTCGTCGGTATTGGCTGGATCCATTTGATAGGTGCGCTTGTCGCCGGAGAGCGTCTTGGCTGAGCCGACTGCGTCACGGAACGGGCCATAGAACGCCGAGGCGTATTTCGCGGCATAGGCCATGATCGACACGTCGACGAAATTTGCCGCGTCGAGCGCTTTGCGGATCGCGCCGACGCGGCCGTCCATCATGTCAGACGGCGCAATGATGTCGCATCCGGCTTCGGCCTGAACCAAGGCCTGCTTGACCAGCACCTGGACGGTTTCGTCGTTGAGAATTTCGCCCTCGTGCAACAGCCCGTCATGGCCGTGGCTGGTGTAGGGATCGAGCGCGACATCGCACAGGATACCGACCTCCGGCACCTCTTTCTTGATGGCACGGATCGCCTGACACACGAGATTGTCCGGGTTAAGCGCTTCCGAGCCTTCCTCGTCGCGCAGCGCAGGATCGGTATAGGGAAACAACGCGACGCAGGGGATCGTCAGTTTCGCGGCGCGTTCGGCCTCGCGTACGATCTGATCGACCGAAAGCCGTTCGACGCCCGGCATCGATGGCACTGGCGCGCGGGCGTTGCGTCCGTCCATCGCGAACAGCGGCCAGATCAGATCGTCGGTCGTCAGGGTATGTTCGCGCAACATGCGGCGCGCCCAATCCGCGCGGCGGTTGCGCCGCAACCGGGTCGGCAGGTCGAGACGCGCGGTATGCGCGTCCTTTTCAGCAGGCGCAAATCGAACGCGGCTTTCAAGCGGACGACCGAACTTAACGGCCATAGAGAAGCTCCGGTGTTCCGGGCTCCTTGTAACGCTTCTGGGGCGAGGCTGCCACTGGTCCGGCGCAGCGTGAGGCATGCTAGATCAAGGGCGCTAAAGGGGCGCCGAAATGGATTTCGATCTGTCGGACGATCAGCGGATGCTTCAGGACACCGCGCGGCGCTTTGCGCGCGATGAAATGATGCCGCATGCCGCTTCGTGGGACGAGAATTCGACATTTCCGGTCGACGCCTTGCATCGAGCCGCGGCGCTGGGATTCGGCGGTATCTACGTCAAGGATGACGTCGGTGGCTCGGCATTGAGCCGGCTCGATGCGACGATCATCTTCGAGGAATTGGCGCAAGGCTGTACCTCAACCGCCGCCTATATCTCGATCCACAATATGTGCGCGTGGATGATCGATGCATTCGGCGGGCCGCAGCAGCGCAAGAAATTCTTGCCGAAGCTCTGCACGATGGAACATTTCGCCAGTTACTGCCTGACGGAGCCGGGCTCGGGCTCAGACGCCGCTGCGCTGACGACAAGAGCGCGGCGAGAGGGCGATTACTACGTGCTCGATGGTGCCAAGGCGTTCATTTCCGGCGGTGGCGTGTCCGACATTTATGTGGTGATGGCGCGCACCGGAGAAAGCGGGCCACGGGGCATATCCTGCATCGTGGTCGAGAAGGGCACGCCGGGTTTGAGCTATGGCGCGCAGGAGAGAAAGCTCGGCTGGAAATCGCAGCCGACCGCGATGGTAATGTTCGAAAAATGCCGCGTGCCAGCTTCCAACCTGATCGGCACCGAAGGTCAGGGTTTCAAGATCGCGATGGCCGGGCTCGATGGCGGCCGCCTCAACATCGGCGCCTGTTCGATCGGCGGTGCGCAATTCTGCCTCGACCGGACCATCGGATACATGAAAGAGCGAAAGCAATTTGGCAGTCGCCTGGCGGATTTCCAGGCGCTGCAATTCCGCATTGCGGATTATGCGACCGAGCTCGATGCGGCAAGGCTGCTGCTCCATCGTGCCGCAGCTGCTGTCAGCAACGGGGAGGGCGCGGGGACGCGCCTCGCGGCACAGGCCAAGCGACTTGCGACCGATACGGGCTTTGATGTGGTCAACGGGTGCCTGCAACTCCACGGCGGCTATGGGTATTTGCGCGACCATCCGATCGAGCGGGTGTTGCGCGACGTGCGCGTCCACCAAATTCTCGAGGGCACCAACGAGATCATGCGGCTGATCGTGAGCCGCGCACTGCTGGGGAACTAGCGGGTGGCCGCGGACGACGACATCCTGTTTGAACGGCGCGGCACGGCCGGCGTCGTCACGCTCAATCGACCGCAAGCGCTTAACGCTGTCACTCATGAGATGGTGCGAGCGCTGCGCGATCATCTCGACCGATGGGCGGCCGACGAAACGATCACCCGAGTTATCGTCGTCGCTGCAGCCGGAAGCCGCGCCTTTTCCGCCGGCGGCGATATCCGCGCGCTGACCGATCTCGGTAAAGCCGGCAAACACGACGAGGCCCTCGCGTTCTGGCGCGATGAATACCGGCTCAATACCGTCATCAAGAATTACCGTAAACCTTACATCTCTCTGATCGACGGCATCGTGATGGGTGGCGGCGTCGGCATTTCGGTGCACGGCTCGCATCGCGTCGCGGGCGATCGTTATTCATTCGCGATGCCGGAAGTTGGCATCGGCTTTTTTCCCGATGTCGGCGCCACCTGGTTTCTGCCGCGGATGCCCGGCGAAACCGGCCTCTATTGCGCACTCACTGGCGAGCGGTTCAACGCGGCGGATGG
>JAFAQJ010000230.1 GCA_019246455.1 Pseudolabrys sp. | reverse complement strand
CGCGCAACGTCAACGGCTTCCGAGTTCGACCTATTCGCTTCAGTAATTGGTAATTGGCGCTCTTTATAGTGCGATCCGCACCGTGACGGTTAAAGCTTCCTAAAAATCCGGCCGGTGGGTAACGGGTAGTGGGATTTCGATGCTCAGCGACAAGCGCAGATCGACGCGGCGCCCGATCCGGTATACCGCCTGGATTAAAATGCCGAACGATCAATTGCAGGGCTGCGCGCTGTCCGACATTTCCGATACCGGCGCACGGCTCGACGTCGAGAATGTCGATGCCATTCCGAGCGAATTCATCCTGATGTTGTCGAGCCGCGGCACGCCGCAACGCAAGTGTAAGGTCGTTTGGCGTAACGACAGCCAGATAGGGGTCGATTTTGACCGCAAGGCGCCGCAGCAAGGCATGAGAAAAGAGCGACACGTCGCCGCGGCGCCATCTGTTGCACCTGACGGTGAACCGCAGGCGGGATCCGAGTCCGAAGCGGTCGACGTAGAAGCCGAGATCAAAGCCGACTTCAAAAACTGACGTTGCCGCTTAGGCCTGCTGGATCGCCGATAGCAGCCAGTGGCCGCCCGACGCGCGCGTGAACGTCCACAGTTCGGTGGCTTCATCGGGCCCGCCGCTCAAGAGTTTGCCGGTCGCGCGGTCGACCATGCAGTCATCGAGCGAGAACCGCATCGCCACCGTAGCATAATCCGTCGAACCCTCGCGCCACGCTTCTGCGAGGTCGCCCTGCAGGAGCTTCACGTTCTCCACGCGGTTGATTTCGCCGCGGCTCGTATTGGCGGCGAGATCCTCGGCGAAGTACGACAGCATTTCGGGCGTGACCAAGGTCCGCAATCTGCCGACATCTTCGGCACTGTAGGCGGTCTGGATGTCGATCAAGAGCTGCTCAAACGCGTCATAGTCCATCTTCCCAATCGTGAGCGGTTCGCCCGCCGGCGTGACATTGGCACCGAAACCGGTACGCGCGTTCTCGTAAGGGTGCGCCATGCCGCCAGAAGCGCCGGCAAACATCGGCGCTGAACGAAGCTGCCACCAGCGCATTAACAACCGAACCACGATAACGACCAGCGCCACCTGGAGGATCAGCCCGAGCACGCTCGAGAGGCCTCCGAGCCCGCCAAAAAAACCGTGCCCAAACAACAGCCCGAACAGGCCGGCGCCGAGGAATCCGGCGGCGAGGCCACCGAACAAGCCTGAACCGAAGAAACCCGGACGCGCGAAGGACCCGCTGGCGGAGGTCGGCGCCGACACGTTGGGCTGCGTCACGGAGCGTTGGATCGGCGATGCCGTATTAGGCGCGGTATTGGTGACCGGCGGCGCGCCAAAGGTGCGCATGCCGCGGCTGCCACCGCTGAAGCCGCCGCCGACGCGCGCCTGCGCGTCCGCGACCACAAAGACCAATGCCAGCGCGGCCGCGCCGAGCGTCATCATCCAGCGAAAACGGGTCATGACCTATCCCCAGCGAAATGGTGCCCAGAAGCTAGGCATCCGCGGCACTTTTGGTAAGGGCCAAAAAGCCTGATGAACAAAATGCCGCAGATGCAGAATCGGGCTTTCACGGCCTTGTCATATGTCGGGTGGAACACGCAGCATCGCTGTGCCGTTGCCTCTTCGACGGAGGTTGGCATGAAAGCGGCAACGCTGACCGTGATCGCGCTTTTGAGCTTCTACAGCCTGGCGTCGGCGGCAACGCTGCCGCCGCTGAAAGATGAGCCGGTCGCACGCGTGGCGCACGTTCTTCCAAAACCTGAAGCCACGCGATCGGAGCGGCAATATTTCGAAGCATCGGCCGACGCCGTCCAGCAAATCCGCGCCACGTCTGCCGCGCTGTTCTCCGCGGAACCAAGGTGGACGAGCGTCCGTTATTAGCCGGACAAGCGGCGAGGGCCGCTGCAACATTTGAGGCACGTCATGGGAACAGTTCTGGTTGTCTTACTGATCCTGGTCTTACTTGGCGCGGTCCCGCGCTGGCCGTATAGCCGCGGTTGGGGCTATGGGCCGTCAGGCTTAGTCGGAATCATTTTGATCGTGGTGCTGGTTTTGGCGCTGACCGGACGTGTTTAGTTAGGCAGTCATCGTCTCTTTGACGGCAGCCACCAGCTGCTTGAGCGTGAACGGCTTGGCGAGAAATGCGTATTGCTCGCCCTGCGGAAGATTTTTTTGGAACGCCTCTTCCGCGTAGCCGGAAACAAAGATCACGCGAATTTTCGGGTCGCGCTGCCGCAATTCCTTGAGCAATGTCGGTCCGTCCATCTCCGGCATCACGACGTCGGACACCACGAGATCGACCGCACCTTCTCGCTCCAGCACCTCGATCGCTTCGACCCCATTGCTGGCTTCCAGCACGGTGTAGCCGCGCGACGACAGGCCGCGCGCATTAAGCGCGCGCAACCCTTCCTCGTCCTCGACCAGCAGGATACGGCCCTGCCCCGTGAGATCGGTGCTAACCGCGCGCACGGCCTTGTCGACTTGGGACACCGCCCCGGCGATCGCCGGTGCATCGGTCACCTTTGGGATCCCCTCTTCGGCGCCGGGCATGTGCCGCGGCAGAAAAATGCGGAACGTCGTCTCGCCGGCTTTTGACTCAACATAGACGTAGCCGCCGGTCTGCTTGACGATACCGTAGACCGTCGACAGTCCAAGACCGGTGCCTTTGCCGACTTCTTTTGTCGAAAAAAACGGCTCGAAGATCTTGTCGATGATGTCCTTGGGGATTCCGGTGCCGGTGTCGCCCACCTCGATCAGCACATAGTCGGCGTCCGGCATACCTTTGTAAGCGTAGCCATGGGCTTCCGATGCCGGAACGTTGGCCGTATGGACTGTAAGCTTGCCGCCATCCGGCATGGCATCGCGCGCATTGACCGCGAGGTTGACGATCACTTGCTCGAATTGAGAAAGGTCCGCCTTGACCGGCCACAGATCGCGGCTCAACGCCGGCACCAGCGACACCTTCTCGCCGATCAGGCGCTTGAGCAGCATCGTTAGATCGTTGAGGGTCTCGTTGAGATCGAGCACCTGCGGCCGCAGCGTCTGCTTGCGCGAAAAGGCCAGCAGTTGGCGTACCAGCGCCGCTGCGCGGTTGGCATTCTGCTTGATCTGCATAATGTCAGAGAACGACGGGTCGGTCGGCTTATGCGCATTGAGCAAAAAGTCCGTCGCCATCATAATCGCCGACAGCACGTTATTGAAATCGTGTGCGATGCCGCCGGCAAGTTGGCCGACCGACTCCATCTTCTGCTGCTGATTGATGCGGTTTTCCAGCGTGCGTTGCGCCGTCGTCTCGAGCGCATAGATGATCGCTGCTTCGCTGTCGCGATCCTCTTCATCGACCGCCGAGACAAAGAAGGTCGCCCAGCGCTCGCCGCCTCCGACCAGACTGGCCTCGACTGGCACGATATCGCTCTGCCCTTCCGCCGCTTTGCGAATTGCAGCCTCGAGTGCGCCGCGGTCGCGCTCGGCCACCACGCGCAAGATCGAGCGTTCGCCGTCCTTGAGCGCATCCTCGAAGGCGCGGGCGAACCGCGGATTGTCGCGCGCGATACGCCCCGTCTTGTCGACAGTCGCGATCGCCATTGGCGTGTTGTGGAAGAAACGCATGAACCGCACTTCGGCGGCCCGTTGCGGATCGCCAGCCGCGCCTTCCTCGCGCCCGCGATTAAGCACCAAAGTACGCGATATGCCGGGGACACCGTCGGCGCCGAACGCGACCTTGTGAAACAGCCGTACCGGCACCGGCTTGCCGGTTCGGGTCTTGAGATCAAGATCGATAACCTCAGTCTTCACCTCGCCCGCCGTCGCGTTGAGCGTCGTCAGCAGCACCGCGCCCTCGCCTGCGACAATATCGGTAAGCTTCAAGCCGCCGGAGCCGACCTGCGCCAGATCGTGATCGAGCCAACCCGCCAAGGTCGCATTGAGATAGACGACCTCGCCTTGCGCATCGACCGAAAAGAAACCCGCGGGCGCATGATCGAGGTAGTCGACAGCGTGTTGTAGTTCCTGGAAAATGTTTTCGTGCCGCTCGCGATCGCGCGTGACATCGGTGATCGACCACACCGTCAAATCCGATTTGTCGTCGAGAGGCCGGACCAGAAGCTGGAGCCATCGTGCAGGCTCCCGTGCGGCGCCGCTCTTGGCGCCCGGAACCCGCACTTCTTCTCGAAGCCGGCGGCCTTCGCGTGCCGCCTTGAGCAGGCGATAGATCGATTCCGAAACATCGGGATCGCCGATGAAGACGCGCTCGATCGGCCGCACATCTTTATCGTCGGCGGCACCAATCAAATCGAGATACGCGGCATTGGCATAGACCACTCGGCCGCTGCTATCGGTGACGAGGACACCGTTCCCCGCGCTGTCGAGCACCGACTTGAGTAACGGGCGACCTTCGTCGCCACCAGTACGCAGAATCCCGGCCGCGACACCGAACAAAGAAAAGATGCCGATGGTCGCAAGCGCCGCCAGAAAGAACAAGATCGCTGGTTGCGCCCGTTCTTGGCCGAGCATGACCAGACTTGCGGAAGCCCCGATTAGGACAAAGGCGATGAACAGCACGAGGAAGACGCTGCCGCGCCGGTGCACCCGGCCGGTGCGGTCAAAACCCGCCCGTCGACCCTCGCTGCCGGTGTCATGCGCTGCCATGAGGTCTCGGATTAGCCCTGCGGGCATGATTTGTTGCGTGTCTCTTGAGTGCCCCATGGCGGCCGGTCCGCGCAAGTGGTTCCGGCAGCCGTCCTCTTTAATTAATGACGGACCGCGCGTCGCAGCCGCATGACATAGCCGATGACTTCGGCCACCGCCTTGTAATGCTCGGGAGCGATCGGCTCATCGATGTCAACCGTGGCGTGGAGCGCGCGAGCGAGCGGTGGGTTCTCCACAATCGGAATCTTATGCTCGCCGGCGACCTCTCGAATCTTGAGCGCCAGTTCGTCGACGCCCTTGGCGACGCAGATCGGCGCATCCATCCCGCGTTCGTACTGGAGCGCGACCGAGTAGTGGGTCGGGTTGGTGATGATGACAGTGGCCTTGGGCACCGCGGCGATGATGCGTTTGCGAGCCCGGTTCTGACGCATCTGCTTAATCTTGCCCTTGATCGCCGGGTCGCCTTCGGTCTGCTTGAACTCTTCCTTGAGTTCCCGAAGCGTCATTTTCT
>JAFAQJ010000111.1 GCA_019246455.1 Pseudolabrys sp. | reverse complement strand
AGAAACCAGCGGGCGATATCGATGTCAGCGCTGTGTTCGCCAAGCTCAAGCAATTGGGTGGCAAGAGCGAAGGTGGCGACGGTCAGGAATAAATTTCGCTTCTGTTGGATGATGGCGCGCGGCGACAAACCGCGCGCCATTTTTATTGGTCAGCAGCCGCTAGTCTGATTAGTGCCGGCGGTGGAATTGATGCCCGTCGTCCCCGCGGTGCCGTTGGTACCGAGATTCGAATTGTAACCGCCGGCCGCATTAGAGCAGCCTGGCTTGGCGGTCCCGGTCGGGTTGGTGTTGGAGAAACCGGCGCCGGTCGTTGCGTTGGCGCCAGCCTGACCCGGCATGGTGGTCGGGCCGGTCGCGCCCATGGTACCGCTCGAATTGGCGGATGGACTTGTCGCGACGCCTGGGCTGGTCGGCGTGCCGGTTGTCATGCCGGTGCCGCCCGTTGTGCTGGTGCCCGTCGACGCGCCGGTCGAGGGACTGGCCGCCGTGCCTGCGCTGGAACCGGCCGCACCACCACTCGCGCCGCCTGCACCGCCCGAACTTTGCGCCATCGCCACGCCGGCCACGGCGCCGATCAAAACCGCCGCGAGCGGAACCATCATTGTTTTCTGACGCATCGGAAACTCCTTCGTTGGCCCCTTCTCGGGGCCAACGGTGCACGCCGCATGCGGTTCCGCGATTAATGGCGACGGCGCGCTCGCGGTTGTGGTTGTGGTTGGAACCGCGGATTGGGCCGGCAATAACCGCCGACCCCACTGATCGTCGCCTGGCACTGACCCAACGTGTCGAAGCCGCAGTTATAGGTGCTGCCCGACCAATCGTAGAAGGCACACCACGGATACTCGCGCGCCTGCACCGACGACGAAGCGAGGAACGGCAGCGTGGCCATGATCGCAGCCACGATGAGAAACTGACGCATGGGGATCTCCGGCATGACAATAACTTCACCGAGAAGAACACCGGATCGCGCCATTTCGTTTCAGCCGCGCCGCCATTCCGTTACCGTCAGATTTTGCGCGGGGTTGAGGACTTGCGTGGAAACGAGACCTAGGCCGTGCGCCGCCAAGACCTGCTCCGGTGTTTGCGGCGGCACGCCGGAAAACACCGGGCGGCCACCGGGTAACGTCACGCCAGGCGCGCGCGTCAGGTAGAACACGTCATAGCGCGGCAGGAACAACGTGAAGACGTCTGTGCCACCAACCACGCCGAGTTTGCCGTCCGGCAGATCGAGCGCGCGCCAGGCCTGCTCAAAACTGGTGCCTCCCGGATTCCATAAAATGCCCTTCGGATTAGCCGGGTCCCGTGCGATCGACGCGATCTGCCTTGTCAGTGTGATGCGCTTGCGCCGCGGCGAATGCGGCTGCATTTCGTGCGAATGGCGGCCGTGGATCGCCGCGTCGACGCGATCCATGCCGGCGGCGAAGAACTTCTGATCGGCCTCGAATTTGAGCGCTGGCGGCATCACCCCCTGCGCGTCGGCGAGCATGCCGTCCTCCGACACGATGGCGAAACCGACGATCTCCTTCGGCAGCGTCATCAGGTGCCGTCTGGCCGCGCCACGCCGTTGACGTTGTCGAGATAGCGCTGGACCGATTTCTCGACCACGGTTTTGGCGTTCGTTGGAATGATGCGGTCGAAATAATGCCCGTAGAGCGTCTCGAATTGATAAGGCGCCATTGCGCGACCGATCGCCTCCACCTCGTGCGCCGACAGCGGAATCCAGTTCGGATAGGAGCGCAGGAACGATACCCATTTGCGGTCGGTGGTGACGGCGAGGATGTCGCCGGCACACACCACGCCTTTGCCGTTGGCTCCCTTCCCCCAATGCAACACTGTGCCGCCCGGAAAGTGCCCGCCCGTCCGGATCAAGGTGACGTCAGGCAGCAACGTTTCGGTGTTTCCAGTCCAGAATTCGATGTCGTTGTGGGGATTCTGCACCCACATCTTGTCGGCGGCATGCAGATAGACCGGTGCGTTGAAGGCGCGGCTCCATTCCATGTTGGTCGTGTAGAAATGCGGGTGCGAGATCGCGATCGCCTTGATGCCGCCGAGCCCCTTGATGATGGAGATCGTCGCCTCGTCGAGAAAGGCGATGCAGTCCCATAAGATATTGCCGTGCGGGGTCTGCACCAAAATGGCGCGCTGGCCGATGCCGAATTGTGGCTCGGTCCCTATCCCGGTGATCCCGGGCTCGTATTGCCGGAATGAATTGCGGCGGGTGACTTTGAGTTGATCGAGCGTGGTCCAGCCCTGCCCGGTCGGTGGCACGTATTGGCGCTCCTCCTCGCAGATCACGCACTGCGCGGGCGGCTTTTCAGAGGAGGGATATTGCGTGCCGCAGGCGGTGCAGAGAAACGAAGGCATCGATGTTCCAAACGTAACGGACTAAGACTTTCTCGACCGGACCATATAATCTTCTTTTGGGGCGCGTAAATAAAACAGGAATGAGAACATGCACCGGGTTGTCGTCTCAATCATCGCGGGCATCGCCGGCCTCACGGTCATAGGCGCGGCTGTGGGATCCGCGCAGACGACCGCGCCGTCGTCGGCGGCTGAACGGCGTCAGGCGCTCGAAGCGCGCGAAATGAAGACGAAAGAAAGAATGCAACAAGACGACCAGCGGCTGGCCGCGGCGATGGAGGCGCGCAAAGCCAAGCGCAAATCCTGCAACCAACAAGCCAAGGAACAGAACCTGTCGTTCCTTAAGCGCCGCAGCTTCGTCAAGGACTGCATGGCGCACTAGCCCCGCGGTCCTAGAGGCGTGTGAAAGCGGCCCTAACCGGCGCCGCTCTCCGCGCCGGCCCGTTTGGGCCGCTCCACCAGGATCAGCCTCTAGAAAGCACTCCCAGCAGCGATCCAGGAATATAGTCACAGAACAGGGAACCTCCGCAGCCGCGTTATTCCCGCTGCAAGATTGTGGCGCGGCATAATTTTTCGATAACTGGCGCGCAATTTCTCCTTGCATCAGACGGTCACAGTGGGCCTTATTGTCGCACCTGGGGGGAGTATCGCTCGTGAAGTTTCTTCTGTCGCTGAGCGCGGCCATCGACCGCCTCAACGAGAAAATCGGATACATCTGCAATTTCCTCGTGTTGCTCGCCTGTCTGGTGAGTGCCGGCAACGCGATGGTCCGCTACGCCTTCGACTACAGCTCAAACGCCTGGCTCGAAGCGCAATGGTACATGTTCGCCATCATGGTGATGTTCGGCGCGTCCTACACGTTCCGCCGCAACGAGCATGTCCGAGTCGAAATCTTCTATGTGATGCTGTCGGAGCGCAAACAGCTCTGGCTCGACCTGATCGGCACGCTGGTTTTCCTGATCCCGGTCGTCCTGATCCTCGCCTATCTGTCATGGCCGCTGTTCTACCTGTCGTATCTGACCTACGAGGATTCCGGAAACGCCGGCGGATTGCTGCGCTGGCCGATCAAGATCGTGCTGCCGGCCGGCTTCGTGCTGCTGGCGCTGCAGGGCGTATCTGAAGTCATCAAGCGCGCCGCCGCGCTTGAGGGACTCACCACGATCGACGCCAAGTACGAAAGGCCGACACAATGATCAGTCTTGGCGCCATGCCGCCGCTGATGTTCGGCGGCCTGATCCTGATGATGCTGATCGGTTATCCGGTCGCCTTCACGCTTTCAACTCTCGGCTTCCTGTTCGGCGCGCTCTCGATCTATCTCGGCTTCTTCGACCTGAGCTTCCTGCAGGCTATTCCGTTCCGCATCTTCGGCAACGTGCTGTCGAACGAATTGCTGCTGGCAATTCCGTTCTTCACTTTCATGGGCGCCGTGCTGGAGCGCTGCGGGCTGGCCGAAGACATGCTGGATTCGATGGGTCAATTGTTCGGCCCGGTCCGCGGCGGTCTCGGCTATTCGGTCATCCTCGTCGGCTTCATCCTCGGCGCGATCACCGGCACGGTCGCAGCGCAGGTGATCGCGATGGCGCTGATCTCGATGCCGGTGATGCTGCGCTACGGTTACAACAAACGTTACATTACTGGCGTTCTCGCCGCCTCCGGCACCATTACGCAACTAGTGCCGCCTTCGCTGGTGCTGATCGTGCTGGCCGACCAGCTCGGCAAGTCGGTCGGCGA
>JAFAQJ010000216.1 GCA_019246455.1 Pseudolabrys sp. | reverse complement strand
TGCGCCGGTCCCTACAAGTTCGTCGAACGCGTGGCGCAGGATCGCATCGTCGTCGAGAAGTTTGCCGACTACTGGAATGCCAAAAACGTCTTCATCGACAAGATCATCTATCTGCCGATCGTCGATGCTACGGTCCGGCTGGCGAATCTCAAGTCAGGCGGCCTTGATCTCATCGAACGCTTGCTCGCGACCGACATCAAAGCGGCGCGCGCCGACAATAATCTCCGGCTCGCGACTGCGCTCGAGCTGGGCTACCAGGGTATGGACATCAACGTCGGCAATGGTGCCGGTGCCAAGGGACCGCTTGGCGAGCAGGCCAAGGTGCGCCAGGCGCTCGAACTCGCTATCGACCGCAATGCCCTCAACCAGGTGGTGTTCAACGGCGAATTCGTCCCTGGCAACCAGTGGGTCAGCCCGGAAAATCCGTACTACCAGAAGAAATACCCGGTACCGGCGCGGGACATCGCCAAGGCCAAGCAGTTGATGGCGGAGGCCGGCGTTACGGGCCGCATATCGGTCGATTTTATGGTGCCGAAGGGGGCCGAAACCGAGGCGGTCGCCGAAGTCATTCAGGCGATGGCAGCTGAAATCGGCATCGACATGAAAATTCGGGTCACCGAATTTGCGACGTCGCTCAAGCAGGCGGAAGCCGGCGAATACCAAGCCTTCATGTTAGCGTGGAGCGGCCGCCCCGATCCGGACGGGAACATCTACATCTTCGACAAGTGCAAGGCGCCGCAGGATTATCCCGGCTATTGCAAATCCGACGTCGATAAGCTTCTCGATGAGTCCCGGATTCCGACCGACAAGGCGGCGCGTATGGCGATTTACGAGACGTTGGCCGGCATCGTGCTGCGGGATGTGCCGAAGATCTATCTTTATCATCGCCGTATCCTGATCGCGCATACGGCCAAGCTTGAAGGGTACACGCAGCTGCCGGATGGGCTGGTGCGGGTGGTCGGCCTAAAGTTCAAATGAGCGTATCGCACACCGATGCTTAAGTTCATCGGCAAGCGATTGCTGCAGCTTGTGCCGACGCTGTTTTTCGTATCGGTGCTGATTTTCTCGCTGCAGCACTTGCTGCCGGGTGATCCGGCGCTGGTGATGGCGGGCGAAGAGAAAGACCCGCAGGTCATCGAACAGATCCGCCAGCATTATCACCTCGATCGGCCGGTACCGCTGCAATACCTTTATTGGATCAAAGGCGTCTTCTCCGGCGACCTCGGCGAGTCGATGCGCATCAAGGAGCCGGTCCTCAAGCTCGTTTTTGAGAAGCTGCCGGTTACGTTGCAGCTTGGATCAATGGCCATTCTCATCGCGCTGACGATTGGCATTTCGGCCGGTGTGGTGTCGGCCGTGAAGAAAAACTCGGCGTGGGATTACGCGGCGAATATCTTCGCGCTGTGGGGCATTTCGACGCCGAATTTCTGGCTCGGCATCATGCTGATATTCCTGTTCTCGGTCGAACTCGGGTGGTTGCCGGCGTCAGGCTATGTTCGACTGAGTGAGGACTGGCGCGCCAGCCTCGCCTCGACGATCATGCCGGCCTTCGTCCTCGGTAACGCGATCGCCGCAATTTTGATGCGGCATACGCGCAGCGCGATGCTGCAAGTGTTGGAAAGCGACTACGTGCGTACCGCACGCGCCAAGGGGCTGCTGGAGCGCACGGTCATTTTCAAGCATGCGTTGCGCAATGCGTTAACGCCGGTCATTACGCTAGGCGCGCTTGAATTTGGCACCTTGCTGTCAGGCGCCGTGCTGACGGAACAGATTTTTACGATCCCCGGCTTCGGCAAGTTGATTGTCGACGCCGTTTTCAACCGCGATTACGCCGTCGTCCAGGGCGTCGTCTTGATCACGGCAACAATTTTCGTCATCCTTAATCTGCTCGCCGACATCGCCTACCATCTCGTCAATCCGCGTTTGAGGGAGGTGGCATGAGCGTCGCAGCGCTCCCTATTGCCACCGACGCCCGCGCCGAAAGCCCGGCCGCACGGGCGTGGCGGCGATTGCGGCGCCGCCGAGGCGCGGTTCTCGGGTTGGTTGTCATTGCCATTTTCGTCGGGGCCGTGGTGTTCGCGCCGTTGCTGGTGCCCTACGATCCGACGATCCAGAGCTGGACGGCTGTCCGAAAAGCCCCGTCATGGGCGCATTGGTTCGGGACCGACGAGGTAGGCCGCGATGTGTTGTCACGCGTCATATATGGCGCACGAGCCTCACTGCTCGCCGGCATCATCTCAGTGAGCATTGCGCTGTCGATTGGCGTGCCGCTGGGGCTGCTCGCCGGCTATCGCGGTGGTATCATTGACGCGCTGCTGTCGCGCATAACTGATGCGATGCTGGCGTGCCCGTTCATCATCCTCGCCATCGCGCTCGCCGCGTTCCTGGGGCCAAGCCTCGGCAACGCCATGATCGCGATTGGCATCACGACGACGCCTATTTTTATACGGCTGACACGCGGTCAGGTGATGGCGGTCAAGGTTGAGGAGTACATCGAGGCCGCGCGGTCGGTCGGTAACCCACGCTGGCGCATCGCCGTGGTCCACATCCTGCCCAATATCCTGCCGGCTCTTCTGGTTCAGGCGACGCTGTCGATTGCGGCCGCCATCATTGCTGAATCGGCACTGTCGTTTCTCGGTCTCGGTCAGCAGCCGCCAGACCCGTCGTGGGGTTCGATGCTCAATGCGGCGCAACGCTTTTTGACGACCGCGCCGTGGATGGCGGTGTGGCCTGGGCTCGCAATTTTCATGAGCGTTCTGTCCTTTAACTTGATCGGTGATGGGCTGCGCGACGCGCTGGATCCGCGCGAACACTAGGTTTATGCAGTCCCGAGGCCATGCCGCAACGCGGTCAGCAACGGCGGCAATGGCACCGTGAGGTGCACTTTGGAACTTCAAGCGGCTAGGCCTATTCGGGATTTTTTTACTATTTCCCTAAGCCCGAGCTTAAGAGGTGAACGGCATAGTCCCCGAAATCGGGGCTATCTTGAAGAGCGGCAATACCCAGGGACTTCCCGGACAAACGCGCCTGTCGGCTTGTGACCCGGCAGCCGATCGGGAGCGCTTGTCGGCAGCAATCAACAACATCACCCAAGGCGTTTGTTTCTTTGATGGTCAGCACCGCCTGATCATCTGCAACGATCGCTATCTTGAGATGTACGGAATTAACCCGGGTGACGCCGGACCCGGCACCACCCTGGCAGAGATAGTATCGCTGCGAGAAGCCGCAGGCTTCGGCGCGACCATGAGTTCTCGAGAGTATCTCGCCTGGCGCACGAAAGTCGCAACAGGACCAGAACCATCGGATACCGTCGTCCAACTGATGAATGGGCGGAGCTACCGCATCAAACATCAGCCAATGGCGGACGGCGGTTGGGTTGCGACCCATGAAGACATTACGGACGCGCAGAATCGCGAAGCCGCGATCCGGATGCTTTTCGAGGCAAACCCTATACCCATGTGGGTCTTTGATCGGCAGACGCTAAAATTCTTGGCGGTGAACGACGTCGCGGTGCGCCACTATGGCTGGCCGCGTGAGCGATTCCTTCAAATGACTCTTTTAGATCTCCGGCCAAAAGAGGAATGGGAGGAAGTTCGCCGGCTAGCCACCTCGAATGAGCAAACTCGAGATGCCATGAGGTGGCGGCATTTCCGCGCGGATGGGACGGCTCTTTACGTTGAAACCTACGGACGTTCGTTGAGTTACGAGGGGCGCG
>JAFAQJ010000214.1 GCA_019246455.1 Pseudolabrys sp. | reverse complement strand
TGGATCGAAATGACCTTTCAGCCATGGCAGCTTATCTTCGGCCACGCTTTGCCAGCGCGCATGCGCAAGTTCGGCCAATGCGCTTGCCGCCTCGCCGTCGACCATCGCCTGAACGTCGTGAAATGGCGCATATGTCAGGCCGGCCGGGTCGAGCCGCGAGGCATGATCTGCCCGATGTTCCGGGGTGTCCCAGCGCCGAATGGTGACGTCAAGCCCACCCGAAAATGCCAAGGCATCGTCAATCACGATCACCTTCTGATGCTGTGACGAACCGATCGGCACGGCATCGTCGAGACAAAAGTGAACCCGTGACGGCGTGTTCCACTGCAAAGCGAACGTCGGAAACAATTCGCGCTCGCCGGCATACAGCACGGCGTAATCCCACAGCAGCACAAAAACTTCGAGTTGCGGACGTTCGCTCACCAGCGCGGTCATGAATTCCGCTAGCATTTCCGGATAACCGTCTTGGGCGCAGCCATCTTCGCCAACGAGGCGGGTGCGGCTGTGAATGTCCCAGCCAAGAATGACGATGCGCCGCTGCGCCCTCAGCATGGCCGCGCGCAGCGCACCAAAATAATTGGCGGCGTCGATCAGGATGGCGGCGCGCTGCGCGCGCGCCTTGGCGCCAGATGTTGTGTCGTTCGCGCCATCGCATCGCAGGAACTTCCGGATTTTGCGAAAATAACGCGCGAGTTCCGATTTAGTGTCAGATCCAAGCGCGCAAATGACGCAATGCGGAACGAACTAGATAACGCGGCGTTATTCCTGCACATCCCCCAGCGAGCAACGCAAGGAAGAACGATGAACAAAGATCGCATCGAAGGTTCGGCCGAACAGGCCAAAGGCAAAACTAAGGAAGTCGTCGGCAAGGTTACGGGCGACACCAAGCTCGAGACGGAAGGCAAGGCGCAGAAGGTTGCCGGCAAGGTGCAGAACACGGTCGGCGGCCTGAAGGACACCGTCAAAGAAACGATCGATTAAATCAAAAGACGTTGAGGCGACACGGAAAGGCCCGGCGCAACGCCGGGCCTTTCATGTCAGAGCGGTACGGATGGCGTTTCGTCGACCTCGTCCTCGTGAAGCGTCCACGGCTCCTTGATGCCGGCTGAACGCCACTCCTGCCACGCCGGCAGCGCGATCGTTGCGGCCATATAAGAGCGCGTCGCCGCCGTGACGTCGATTGCGTAGGTCTCGAAGCGCGATACGACCGGCGCATACATCGCATCGGCTGCGGTGAAGGCGCCAAACAAGAACGGGCCAGTCTTGCCATAACGGGCGCGGCAATCGGACCATAGCGCTTCAATGCGCGCGATGTTGGCCTTCACGTCATCCGCGAGCAACACCGGCTTTGGCGGGCGGCGCATATTCATCGGACAAGCATTGCGCAGGGGCGCAAACCCGGCGTGCATTTCAGCCGCAACCGAACGCGCCTGCGCGCGGGCTGCCGGGTCGTCGGGCCATAATTTCCTGTCGGGAAATTTGTCGGCCAGATATTCGAGGACGGCGAGCGATTCCCAAACTTTGATATTGCCGTCGACCAGCGCCGGCACTTTGCCTCCCGGGGAATAGCTCAAAATCTTGTCCTTGCTGCCGTCGCGATAGAGCGGGATCAGCACCTCCTCGAACGGGATGCCGGCCACTTTCATCGCGACCCACGGCCGGAACGACCAGGACGAATAGTTCTTGTTGCCGATTACGAGCGTGAGCGCCATCGCGAGCCTCTCCGGTTTCCATTCATCATGACGGCTGCGGCGCGACGCGCCAATGGATTGTGCTGATACCGCCAATCAACCGCGCAAATGCGTCAGGTTCTTTTAACCGGCGCTTCCATCGTCACCGCGCCGCCCGCCTTCTTCCAGGCACCGAACCCACCCTCGATATGCGCGACAGGTTTAAGCCCCATGATCTGCGCGGTCTGCGCCGCCAGCGCCGAGCGCAGGCCGCCGGCGCAGAAGAACACATATTTCTTGTCCTGATTGAAGACGGGCTTGTGATACGGACTCGACGGGTCGATCCAGAATTCGAGCATGCCGCGCGGCACATGGGCGGCGCCGGGAATACGGCCGTCACGCTCAAGCTCGCGGATATCGCGGATGTCGATCAGTACGGTATCGTCGCGGCCGGCGAGGCCGAGCGCCTGGTCGATCGGAATGGTTTCGATATCGCGCATCGCGGCATCGACCAGCGCGCGATAACCCGTGGTGATGTTTTGCGGCATTGATCGTTTCCTCTGCGCCCGAATTCCAGTCCGCGCCAGCCGCAATCATGGTGGGCATCGCCCCACCCCACAAGGCGTTAGCTGGCGCGAGGCTGGTGTTCGATCCAATGCCGCGCTAAGTCAATCGCG
>JAFAQJ010000326.1 GCA_019246455.1 Pseudolabrys sp. | reverse complement strand
GCTCAGCTCAAGCGCCGAATTAACCTTCAGCGCCTTGCGCACCATGAAACCCTGACCGTCGTAATAGTTGATGCCGACGAAGTTCAATCCGAGCGAGGTGTCGCGCGACGATGTCCAGGTGGTGTTGCGCGCCAGAAGATCGACCTCGCCGGATTGCAACGCCGTGAAGCGGTCCTTGGCCGACAGCGGCACAAACTTCACCTTCTTGGAGTCACCAAGCACCGCCGCGGCCACCGCGCGACAAAAGTCCACATCGAGACCTGTCCAATTGCCTTGGGCGTCCGGGAGGCCAAAGCCACCAAGCGATCCGTTCGAACCACAGTTGAGAATGCCGCGTTGCTTGACGGTGTTGAGCGTCTGCGCTGACGCCGCGCTCGCGACGACCGCCAGGGCGGCGGCGACGGCACAGAATGTGAATACGCGTTTCATGATTTGAGCCTTTTTCCCACGTTGCGTGTTTGTGACTGTTTCGCGAATATCGTTGCAAGTTTCGGTCCATCTCTGTGCAAGCGTCCGCAACCGCGGACGCACTCACGTCGCAAGACAAATGAATGGCCGCTCATGCGGCTGCGCTTGATGTCCCCTCTCGTTCCCCAACGACAAGCATCTCAGAACGATCCCGATGACAGGTCAAGGGGTTGACGCTACACGCGGAACCTCGGATATGCCTGTAAGCGACACCGGACTGGGCATTTAATGGCGAAAAAACCGACTGGGCCGCTGAAGCCCGAAACGCTTCTGGTCACGGCCGGCCGCGACCCAAACGCGCAATTCGGCTTTGTGAATACGCCGGTTTATCACGCATCGACGGTGCTTTATCCGAGCGCCGAGGATCAGGTCGCACACCGCTCCCGCTACACGTATGGCCGGCGTGGGACCCCGACCACCGAGGCGATGGAAGAGGCGCTAGCGGTCCTTGAAGGGCCGCAGTGCGCCGGGGTCGTTCTCGTACCGTCGGGGATGAACGCCTGCGTGACAGCACTACTGACGGTTCTTAGTAGCGGCGATCATGTATTGGTGACCGACAGTGTCTACCGCCCAACACGCATCTTCTGCGACAGCATTCTCAGGCGGCTTGGAGTCGAAACGACCTACTACGATCCTTTGATCGGCACTGGCATCGCGGGGCTGATGAGGCCGAACACACGCGCGGTTTTCGTCGAGGCGCCCGGCTCGCAAAGCTTCGAGATGCAGGACATCCCAGCGATCGCCGCTATCGCGCGCGAGAAGAATGCGGCGGTGCTGATGGATAATACCTGGGCAACGCCGCTGTATTTCCGGGCACTGGAAAAAGGCGTCGACCTCTCGATCCAAGCGGGGACGAAATACATCGGCGGGCATTCCGACATCATGTTCGGCACGGTTTCCGCCAATGCGGCTTATGCCAGCCGCCTCAAAGAGACGTTCAACGGCCTTGGGCTCTGCGCCGGGCCGGACGACGTTTTCTTGGCGTTGCGCGGGATGCGCACGATGGCGGTGCGGCTCGCGCGTCATCAGGAGAGCGCCCTCACGGTCGCGCGCTGGTTCGCGTCGCGGCCACAAGTTGCGCGCGTCCTGCATCCGGCGCTTGAAAGCGATCCCGGCCACGCAATCTGGAGGCGCGACTTCACCGGCGCCTCAGGGCTTTTCAGTATCGTGCTCAAGCCAATGAGCGAAAAGGCGGTTTACGCTTTCATGAACGAACTTCAGTTGTTCGGCATGGGGTATTCGTGGGGCGGCTTCGAAAGCCTTGTCATTTCGTTCGACTGCAAGGAGTATCGCACTGCGACGCCCTGGAATCCGGGCGGACCTACCCTGCGCTTCCATATCGGGCTCGAGGATCCAGACGATCTGATCGCCGATCTTGAGCGCGGCTTCGTGGCGATGAACGCGGCGACGTAACTTAAGCGGCGGCGGCGGTACCGCCGCTGCGGATCACGAACTGCAAGTTGCGCAGATAGACGAAGACGCCGAACGCCTGGCCGATGATAAAGACCGGGTCCTTGCGATAAAGCGCATAGCCGAGCAGCATCAAGCCGCCGCCGATCGAGAATACCCAGAACGCCGTCGGCACCACGCTGCGCCCGGCGCGTTCCGAGGCGATCCACTGCACGACAAAGCGCATCGCGAACATCACTTGCGCGATGTAGCCGACCAAAATGCCCCAATCGATGCTGCCGACGAAAACATCATGTAGATAGCCGCCCACGGCATTCGTGATATCGACCAGCATTGCTATTCCTCCACGATTTCCGGGACGCGCTTTTTGCGACGGACCAACCACCACACGCCAGCCAGATCGAGAATGCCGACCCACAACCGGTCGAAAAATCCGTAATTCGAAACGCCGTGCGCGCGCGGCCGGTCGACCACGTCGACATAGCCGATCTCGTAACCCTCACGTCGCACCAGCGCCGGCATGAAGCGATGCAGCGCGTCGAAATACGGCAGCCGCAAATAGACGTCGCGACGGATCGCTTTCAGTCCGCAGCCGGTGTCGCGGGTGCCGTCACGCAACACGGCACCGCGCACCGCGTTGGCGACCCGCGACTGGAATTTCTTGAACCCAGTCGCCTTGCGGCCGACGCGCTGGCCGGCGACGAGCCCGATCCGCGGTGCGCCCGCTTCAAGGGTACGAACCAAAGCGGGAATAAATGCCGGATTGTTCTGTCCATCGCCATCGATCGTGACGATGATCGGCGCATGCGCGGCCAGAACCCCGCTCCTCACCGCTGCCGACTGTCCGCACGATTGCTTGTGATGAACGACGCCTAGCCACGCACGCTGCGATTGCAGGTGCTA
>JAFAQJ010000405.1 GCA_019246455.1 Pseudolabrys sp. | reverse complement strand
AGCGAGGCCTCGCAGGCGCGCCGCACGTAGTCCTTCTTGAGGCTGCGGCCTTCGCCCATATCCTCGCCGAGCTTGGTCGCGATCACCACTTTATCGCGCTTTCCGCTTTGCTTCAGCCAACGGCCGATGATGGTTTCGGACTCGCCGCCTTTGTGGCCGGGTACCCAGCGCGAATAGCTGTCGGCCGTATCAATACAATTGAAACCGCCGTCGACGAAGGCATCGAGTACGGCGAACGAGGTCTTCTCGTCGGCCGTCCAGCCGAACACGTTGCGGCCCAAGACAAGCGGCGCAATGCGGATGCCGGAGCGTCCGAGTTGGCGCAATTCCATCGGAAGGAGCCCTAGCGCAGCGACGCGTTGATCTTGTCGAGCGTCTTCTGGCCGGGACACAGCTCGGCGGCGTTAAGCGCGTTGAGCGGCGCCTTCACGGTGTTGAGGTGGTCGTGGAGGTCGTCCGCGTCTGGCTGCACATAGAGGAGTCCCGTCACGACCTGGCCTTTAGCCGCGTGCTTTTGCAGGAAGCCCATCGCCGCGGTGCGGTCATGCAATTCGTAGTCGGCCGCGATCTTGCGCAGCGCGATCTTCGAGCCGTCATGTTGCTCGACGATCTCCACCGTGCCCGGCTCGTATTTGATCTCGATCGGCATGCGGCTCGAGATGACGTCGAGCCGGTTCACCGCCTCGTTGTGCTCGCGCACGAAGTCGAAGCTCTTGGTCGAGCCGGCGTGGTTGTTGAAGGCGACGCAGGGCGAGATCACGTCGATGAAGGCGGCGCCTTTGTGTGCGATCGCCGCCTTGATGATCGGCACGAGTTGCTGCTTGTCGCCCGAGAATGAGCGCGCGACGAAACTCGCGCCGAGCTGGAGCGCCATCGCTACGAGATCGATCGAGTTGTCGGTGTTGATGACGCCGCGCTTCGACTTCGAGCCGCGGTCGGCGGTCGCCGAGAATTGCCCTTTGGTAAGGCCGTAGACCCCGTTGTTCTCGACGATATAGGTCATGTTGACGCCGCGCCGCAGGCAGTGCGCGAACTGACCCAACCCAATCGAGGCCGAGTCGCCGTCGCCCGACACGCCGAGATAGATCAGGTCGCGGTTGGCGAGGTTCGCCCCGGTGAGCACCGAGGGCATGCGGCCGTGCACCGAATTGAAGCCGTGCGAATTGCCGAGGAAGTAAGTCGGCGTTTTCGACGAGCAGCCGATCCCGGAAATCTTCGCCACCCGATGCGGCTCGATCGATAATTCGAAACAGGCCTGGATGATCGCGCCGGTGATGGAATCGTGCCCGCAGCCCGCACACAATGTCGATACCGTGCCTTCGTAGTCGCGGTGCGTGTAGCCGAGTTCGTTCTTCGGCAGGTCCGGATGGCGGAATTTCGGTTTCGCTAGATAGGTCATGAGGCGACCTTCGTGGTTTTGACTTGCAGCTTGTCGAGATGGTCGCCGATCTCTTTGGCGATCAAGCGCGCGGTGATCGGCGTGCCGTCGTAGTGCAGAATCGGCACGAGCCGCACCGGATCGATGCCGCATTCATTGACGATCAGCGAACGCATCTGCGCGTCGCGGTTCTGCTCGACCACGAACACGAAGTCGTGGCCGGCCACGAAGCTGTTGACCGAGGAGTGGAACGGGAAGCCGCGCAGCCGCATGCGGTCAAGCCGGTGGCCGCGCGCCTCGATCATGTCGATTGCCTCGTCCATCGCCGGCGCCGTCGAACCGAAATAGATCACGCCGTATTTGGTCGGCTTGTCTGCATTGGCGAGAAGCGGCCGCGGCACCAGGTCCTTGGCGGTGTCGAACTTGCGAATGAGCCGCTGCATGTTGTCGACGTAGGGCCCGCCGTCTTCGGTGTATTTGGCGTAGCGGTCGCGCGAGGTGCCGCGGGTGAAGAACGAGCCCTTGGTCGGATGGGTGCCAGGATAGGTGCGGTAAGGGATGCCGTCGCCATCGACGTCAAGATAGCGGCCGAACTCCTTGCCGGCTTCGAGTTCGGCCGCGGTCATGACCTTGCCGCGGTCGTATTGCCGGCTGTCGTCCCAGGCGAGGGGCTTGCACAGCCGATGATTCATGCCGATGTCGAGATCGAGCATCACGAAGATCGGCGTCTGCAGCCGGTCGGCGAGATCGAAGGCCTGCGCGCCGAACTCGAAGGCCTCAGCCGGATCCTCCGGAAACAGCAGTACGTGCTTGGTGTCGCCGTGCGAGGCATAGGTGCAGGACGTGATGTCGCATTGCTGAGTGCGGGTCGGCATTCCGGTCGAGGGGCCCGCGCGCTGCACGTTGAAGATCACCGCGGGGATTTCTGCGAAATAGGCGAGCCCGATGAACTCCTGCATCAGCGAGATGCCAGGCCCCGACGTCGCCGTGAAGGCGCGCGCGCCATTCCAGGAGGCGCCGATCACCATGCCGATCGAAGCAAGCTCGTCCTCGGCCTGGATAATGGCGTATTTGGCTTCTTTGGTTTCCGGATCGACCCTCAGCTTCGAGCAATGCTTGGTGAAAGCATCGGCGAGCGAGGATGAGGGCGTGATCGGATACCAGGCGCACACCGTGGCGCCGCCATACACCGCCCCCAATGCCGCCGCGTCGTTGCCGCTGACGAAAATGCGGTCGCCGACCTCGTCGCGCTTTTCGAGGCGAAG
>JAFAQJ010000061.1 GCA_019246455.1 Pseudolabrys sp. | reverse complement strand
ATACCGCAAACGCCTTCAGAAGACCGCTGCGGGCCGGCGGCAGCGAGGTCGAAACGTCGCCGAAAAACAGCGATATCTGGCCACCCAAAAGATCGGTCACGACCTGCGGGTTGCTCTTGTAGGGCACATAGAGCATGTCGATGCCAGCCAGGGTCTTGAGCAATTCGCCGGCGAGCCGAGACGATGTCGAACCGGCGCCGAATGTCAGTTTACCGGGATTGGCTTTCGCGTAATCAAGCAGCTCTTTGACGTTGTTGGCCGGCACCGAGGGATGCGCGACCAACGCGAGCGTAATCGTGCCAAGCTTGGTGATCGGCTCGAAGTCTTTTACCGCATCGTAAGGCACGAACTTGAGCAACGCCTGGTTCGAGGCGTGCGTCGTGTTCGACGTAATCATGACGCTGTAACCATCCGGCGCCGAACGAGCGACATTCTGTGCGGCGGGCATTCCGCTGCCGCCGGCGATGTTTTCCACGATGATCGTCGTTTTGAGCGTGCCGCCCATATGATTGGCGAGCAGCCGCGCCAGGGTATCGGTCGCGCTGCCCGCGGTGAACGGTACGACGAATCGGATGTTGCGCGACGGATAGGCGTCTTGCGCCTGCGCTGCACTAACAACGGCGATCGCGGTGGCAAAAGCAAGCCAGACTTGCTTCATGTTTTCCTCCCTTTGATTTCGGCAATGTCGACAGTGAGGTCGAGCAGCAGAAACGACAGCGATTTGCCGTGGCCGTCGAGCCCGAGGCTGGAATTGACGCCGCCCTCGAGCACGTCATCCAGAACGAAGTTAAACGCGGCGAGCTTCGGCAGTTCATAGCGCACGACTTTGCTCGGACGCCGCGCGATGAAGGCCTGCGCCACACGCTCCGGCGTAAGCTGCCGAGCCAACTCCGGATAGTGCGCCGGGTCGCGGCACACCACGGCGATGTTGAGCCGATTGCCTTTGTCGCCGGTGCGCGCGTTGGCGACCTCATGAAGCCGAAGTTGCATCACGCGCCCTCCCCGACGAAGCTGACGCGCGGCATCACCTTGTCGCGCTCGATCAGACACGACGTGCTGATGAGGCGCGGAGTGGCATGACGCCGGACGCCAGCGCCACCGGCCGGACCGGCGCAGTAAAGCGCTTCGACCTCGTCGAGCAGCACGGCGACTTCGGCCGCACTTTCCGCCCCGGCGGCAAAGCGCAAGCGTACGTCGCGACAATTGCCGAGGTCGTTTGGCGCGACCTGGCCAGTCGTGCCGTGGACGCTGATCTCGCCGACCATGTCGGTGCGAAATTGCAGCTTTGGCGCACGCTTTCGCATCCGTGCCGCGATGATCTCGGCGGCGAGCTTGGCGCGGCGCGGCGCATTTATACCGGCGTAGGAAATTTCTGCTTCGCCCAACACGCCGCCGTCCAGACAAACCGTGGCTTTGAGCGTCGGCGGCGCCGGCTTGCCGCGCGAGCCCGATACCCGAACGCGGTCAGGGCCGATCTCGTCGACACTGACATCGGTAATGTCGAGTACAACGTCGGGCACGAGATAGGACGCCGGATCATGGATCTCGTACAGCAGTTGCTCGACCACGGTCTGGCGGTTGACCAGCCCACCGGTGCCGTGCGGCTTGGTGATAACCATCGCGCCATCCGATGAAATCTCGGCAATCGGATAGCCAACATTGTCCAGGTGCGGCACGTCCTTGAAGCCGGGATCGGCGTAATAGCCGCCCGTCACCTGTGCGCCGCATTCGAGCAGGTGGCCCGCCATAGTGCCGGCAGCGAGCATATCCCAGTCATCGGCTGACCAACCGAACGCATGCATGAGCGGTCCGAGCGCCAGAGCAGAATCGGCGACGCGTCCCGTGACCACAATCTGCGCGCCAAGATCGAGCGCCCGCGCGATCGGTTGGGCGCCGAGATAGACGTTGGCCGACACGATCGGCTTGCCGTGCTTGAGCAAGGTGCCATCGGTCTCACGCCGCGCCAGTTCGTCGATATTAAGCGTGCCGCTGATATCATCTCCTTCGACCACGGCAATGCGCGGCGGCTTCAAGCCGAGCTCGCGCGCCAAAGTAATCATGCGCTCCGCGGCGGCGCGTGGATTAGCGGCGCCGAAATTGCCGATGATCTTGATGTTGCGGTCGAGGCAGCGCGCGAGGATTGGTTGGAGGATCGCCACCAGCGCGCGATTGTAGCCGTAGGCCGGATCGGCGCGCCGTTCGAGCTGCGCCAGTGCGAGCGTGCGCTCCGCGAGCATCTCGAACATGATGAAGCGTGGGCCATCGCAAGCAGCGAGGCTGTCGATCACCGGACCCGCCGCATCCGTGCGATCGCCGGCAAAACCAGCCCCGCAACCAATAAATACCGTTGGCGCCATCTGCCCTCCGCGGGACAGCCTAGGCGGCGCCATTCATCGTGTGAAATAATGCTTTGCTATGATTTTATAGGACGACCCGATGAACCTGACCTTGCGGCAGTTCGAAATCCTGCTGGCAGCCGCCGACGCGTCGACCTTCAGCGCCGCGGCAAACCGGCTCCGCATCTCGCAGCCTGCGCTAAGCGAAGCCGTCCGCCGGATCGAGCGCGAAACTGGACTGACCTTGTTCGAACGCACGACGCGCTCATTACGCCTCACGGAGGATGGCCGGCGTCTCGCGGCGGTCGCGCGCGAATTGTTGCGGGATTATCGGCAGGCGATGGAACGCATCGCGAGCGCGGCGCAGGGCGGGCGGTTGACGATCGCAGCGCTGCCATCGGTGGCGTGCGCGGCGCTGCCACGCGCGCTCGCCGATTTCAGTCGTGCGCAGCCGAGCGTCGAAATCGCGGTGCATGATGTCCAGCACGAGCGCGCGCTGGCAATGGTCCAGGATGGGGTCGTGGATATGGCGGTGACCATCAAACCCGCGCAAGTCGACGGCTTCACCTTCGAGAGCGTCATCGCGGACACGGCGCACCTCGTATGCCGGCGCGGTCACCCGTTGGCGCGGAACAAGAACGTACGTTGGCGCGATCTCGCCGATCATCCCTTCATCGGGATCACGGCGATCTCGTCGGTGCGGCGATTGACCGATGCGGCTTTCGTGCAAAGCAACATCATGATCAAGCCACGCTACGAAGTCGAACAGGTGCCGTGCGCGGTCGCCTTGGTCGAAGCTGGCCTCGGCGTCACCGCACTCCCTTCGCTTACGTTTGCGATGTTCAAGGGTCGTGACCTGGTGATGCGTCCGCTGGCCGAGCCATCTCTCAGACGTAGCGTCGGCGTGCTGACGCGAACCGGCCGCCGACTGCCGACATTCGCCGAGGCGTTCAAACTTGCCATTCGCGATAGCCTCAAGCGTAGCCTATCGGAACGATATTGATCTCAGACGCGACACGTGCCCGCGGCGGCCAGCAGGACAAAGGCGACAAAGGCAAACACGCAATATCAGGCGTCTTCCATCGGCACCATCGCCGCATCCTTGGAATTACGCAGCGTCAGCGACGTCTTGACGTTGCGTACGTTCGGCGCGGCGGTCAGCTTCTCGACGAAGGCCTGGAAGGTCTTGAGGTCCGGCGCAACGCATTTGAGGACGAAATCGATCTCGCCCGACAACATCCAGCATTCCCGCACCAGCGGTTGCGCGCGTACGAATTTTTCGAAAGCAGCGAGATCGGCCTCAGCCTGGCTCGACAGGTGCACGAAGGCGAACACAACGACTTCGTAGCCGAGCAATTTCTCGTCGAGCAGCGCGCGATAGCCCTTGATGAAGCCGTCCTCCTCAAGGGCGCGGACACGGCGCAGGCATGGCGGCGCCGAGATGCCCACGCGTCGGGCCAATTCGACGTTGGTGATGCGGCCATCGGCCTGCAGTTCCCTGAGGATCTTGCGATCGATGGCGTCGAGGCGTGGCGACAAGCGAAACTCCGAAACCGGGCGTTTTCATCCATAGCGCGAAATAAAGTTTCGCGAAAGATTATTGCGCGGCCGCGGCGAGTGTCCTGGAGGTCGAACTTTGTGACTCGGGGGGTTGCGTTACTTGCATAGCTCGCCGGACGCCCTATGTTGTGGCCGCCCGGTGAACAGGCTCCTCCCCCGACCGTTTCGGGACCGCAAGGCCACCGGCTCCGCCCGCCAGGGGGGCGTGCAATGGCCCAAAGCCACAAGACGACCCATGCGAAGGTTGTGATCATCGGTTCCGGTCCTGCCGGGTACACCGCCGCGATCTATGCCGCGCGCGCGATGCTCGAACCGGTCCTGATCCAGGGCATCCAGCCGGGCGGCCAGCTCACCATTACGACCGACGTCGAGAATTACCCCGGCTTTGCCGACGTCATCCAGGGTCCGTGGCTGATGGAGCAGATGCAAGCGCAGGCCGAGCATGTCGGCACGCGCATTGTCTACGACCACGTCAGCAAAGCCGACCTATCGCAGCGTCCGTTCCGCCTCGAATGCGATTCAGGCGATGTGTTCGTCGCCGACACACTTATCATCGCGACCGGCGCGCAAGCGCGCTGGCTCGATCTGCCATCCGAGCAGAAGTTTAAGGGTTATGGCGTATCGGCCTGCGCGACCTGCGACGGGTTCTTTTACAAAAACAAGGAAGTCGTCGTAATCGGCGGCGGCAATACGGCGGTCGAAGAAGCGCTATTCCTCACTAATTTTGCCTCCAAAGTGACAATCGTGCACCGCCGCGACAGTTTCCGCGCGGAGAAGATCCTGCAAGAGCGTCTGTTCAAGCATCCGAAAATCGAAGTGATTTGGGACACCGTGCTCGAGGACGTGCAGGGCTCCGAGAACCCGCTCAAGGTCAACAAGGTCAAGCTTAAGAACATCAAAAGCGGGGTCGTCGCTGAGCGTGCGGTCGACGGCGTGTTCATTGCGATCGGGCACCAGCCGTCGTCTGAGCTGTTCGCCGGACAGTTAAAAATGAAACCCTCGGGCTACATCATCACCAATGGCGCGACCGCTACATCCGTGCCGGGCGTGTTCGCCGCCGGCGACGTCACCGACGATATCTACCGTCAAGCCGTAACAGCCGCCGGCCAAGGCTGCATGGCCGCTCTCGAAGCCCAGCGATTCCTTCACGCGCACGACACCCAGCGCGCCGCGGCGGAGTAAGCAATGCCTCAGACCAGCGGCACCACGATGGATTGGGACAAACTGAAGGTGTTTCACGCCGCAGCGGAAGCCGGTTCCTTCACCCATGCCGGTGAGCGCCTCGGACTGTCACAATCGGCCGTGTCACGTCAGGTGTCGGCGCTCGAAGGCGAACTCTCAGTTTCGCTGTTTCACAGGCACGCGCGCGGCTTGATCCTCACCGAACAGGGGGAGTTGCTCTATCGCACCGCGCACGAAGTCTTCATGAAGCTCGAGGCCGCGCGCACTAAATTGACCGACAGCCGCGAACGGCCAAATGGTGAACTGAAAGTGTCAACAACGCCAGGCATCGGCGTGCATTGGCTTACGCCGCGGCTTGGCGAATTCCTCGATCTCTATCCCGACATCCAGATCACGCTGATTACGACCGACGAAGAACTCGATCTGGCAATGCGCGAGGCCGACGTCGCGATTCGCCTGCGCCAGCCAACGCAGCCGGATCTGATCCAGCGCAAGCTGTTCTCCGTGCATTTTCACGCTTATGCGTCGCCTGAATATATCAAGCGTTTCGGCACCCCCCGCACGCACGAAGACCTCGACGGCCATCGCATTATTCTGCTCGGCGGCAACGTACCGTCATACCTCCAGAACCGGCGTTGGCTCGTCGAGATCGGGCGCAATGGTAAAGGCGCGCGGACGCCCAACTTGACGATCAACAACGTGCTCGGATTGCTGCGCGCCTGTCAGCGCGGTCTCGGCGTCGCGATGCTGCCGGACTATCTGGTCGAGGAAAACGGTGGGTTGGTGCAATTGTTCGGCGAGGCCGACACGCTCGCGCTCGACGCTTACTTTGTTTATCCCGAAGAGTTGAAGTCGGTCGCGCGCATTCAAGTCTTCCGCGATTTTCTGGTAGCCAACGCACAGCGCTGGAATTTCTAAGTCATAAGCCGCGAAGGCAGCGGCTTTCGTCATGGCAGACATGCGGCATGTCGCGTTGTTTGCGCGAGCCGCTGCCCTCATAGTGAAGGTCTGCTGTGGCGCCGGTTGCATCCTCCCAGAGTCAGTTGGCGCGCAGCTTGTTCCCCTCTGAGTAGCCGGCCCCCACGCCGGCCACACTGAAACCGGGCTCCCATGTGGAGCCCGGTTTTTCTTTGGGAGAAAGCCCGAAATGTCGTGCTCGCGCCCACTTGTCCCACCGCGAACGCGGCGTTGGGGCATTGGACGGCACACACGGCACTCGATAAAATTGCATCACAATCGTCAATCGCGCCGTGCGGCTTGTCCGCGCAACGGCCAGCGTCTGGGAGGACACTGATGGCTTACATCACCGAAAAGAATTTGACCGACGTCGTGCTCAAACGCTGGCAGGATATTCCGGATCCGCGTTTGAAAGAGGTCATGCAATCGCTGATCAAGCATCTGCATGCGTTCGTGCGCGAGATCGAGCCGAGCGGCGAGGAATGGTTCAAGGCGATCGACTGGATCACACGCACAGGACAAATGTCCGACAACAAGCGTCAGGAAGTAATTCTGTTTTCCGACGTGATGGGTGTGAGCATGCTGGTCGACGCGATGAACAATCGTCTCGACACCGGCGCGACGCCGACGACCGTCGAAGGACCTTTCCACGTCGCCAACGCTCCCGAGATCGCAAACGGCGGCAACATGGCAAAGGAAGCACCCGGCATTCCGACTTTCGTCACCGGCAAGGTGCGCAGCCTCGATGGCGCGCCGATCGCCGGCGCGATGCTCGATCTGTGGCAGACTGACGGCGAAGGACTTTACGAGTCGCAACGCGGCACCGAAGAGCCCTGGATGCGCGGCGTGTTTCGCTCCCAGGCCGATGGCTCGTATTCGCTGCGCACCGTCGCGCCCATTGCCTACACCATCCCGATGGATGGCACAGTCGGCGAGCTGATGGAGCAGACCAAAATCAGCCACATGCGGCCGGCCCACATTCACTTCGCGGTATCAGCACCGGGCTACCATAAGGTCACCACCCATCTGTTCCAGAAGGGTGACGAATACATCGAGACCGACGTGGTCTATGGCGTCAAAGCGCCACTGATTGTGGAATTCGAGAAAAAGTCGGGGGGTAAGGCGCCGAATGGCGAGGTGCTCAACGAGCCGTTCTACGTTGTGCACTACGATTTTATCCTGCAAAAACAGGCGAAAGCTCAAGCGGCCTGACGGAACCTGCGGGATTGCATCGCCGCAACAGTCGGCATCCAACCGGTGCCGGCGGAGCCGATATACATAAAATTCAGGGAACGATGAGCTACATTAGGCGATGAAATGGCGGCGTCTCGACCGCCGACGCTACCGGGAGACTTGAAGTGCGAATTGTCCGTTTTGATCGTTTACTGGCCAGCACGGCTCTGTGCACGGCCTTCGGCCTCGCTCTGACTTTGGCCACCCCTGTTTCGGCTCAAGACAAGATCGACGCCGGTGTGCCGATGCCGGAGTCAGCGAATGTGCCGCCACCGACAGCCAAGGATCTTGGCTCGATGGCCGCCCCTTCGGCACAACCAGCACCTGCGCCGGCTCCTGCTCCTGTCGCCGCTGCGCCGGCTGCCGCCACGCCGGACAGCGCGCTGACCGACAGACTGCGCGACGCGGTTGCGAAGGCGGAACGCCTTGGGCTGCGCAAGAGCGAACGCGAAGTGATGACTGCCTTCTACAAGGACCGCAACTACGCGCCGCTCTGGCTGACGAATGGCACGGCGAATGACAAAGCCAAGGCGGCGGCCACTTATCTCTCGACTGTCGATCGCGATGGACTCGATCCGTCTGAATATTCGACACCGGACTTCAAGGCAGCGACCGATGCGGATGCGCTTGCCGATGCCGAAGTAAAAATGACGGCCGCCGTCCTCACCTACGCGCGCCATGCGCTCAACGGTCGTGTCGCCTGGAGCCGCATCTCGGCCGACATCTATTACACCGGTCCCTCGATCGAGACGCCGGCCGTACTCGCCAAGCTTGGTTCATCGAACGACGTCGCCGATACACTCGACAGTTTCGAGCCGCAGGCTCTGCAATACAAAGCTCTTCGCAAAGCACTCGCGGACGTGCGCGCGAACGGCCACAAGAAGGAAGAGAAGGCTGAGCTCCCAAAGGTGCAGGTCGCGGAAGGCAAGATCCTGCGGCCCGGCATGAAAGATGAGCGCGTACTTGCGCTACGCCAACGGCTCGAACTGCCCGACAAGGAAAACACGACCTACGACAAGGTCGCATCCGACGGCGTCAAGCAATTCCAGAAGGACAACGGCCTCAACGCCGATGGCAATCTCGGCACCAACACGGTCAAGGCGTTGAACGGCCAGAAGCCGGAAACGGTGAAGCTCGGCGACCCGGTCGACACCATTATCGTCAACCTCGAGCGTTGGCGCTGGATGCCGCGCATCCTCGGCGATCCATATGTCGTCGTGAACATCCCTGATTACCGCCTGACGCTCTACAAGGACGAGAAAATCTATTGGACGACCAAGATCGTGGTCGGTCAGCCCGGCAAACCGACACCGCTGATCAGCG
>JAFAQJ010000192.1 GCA_019246455.1 Pseudolabrys sp. | reverse complement strand
ATGCTGTCGGCCGGCGGCACCAAGCACCACACAGAACTGCTGGCACCGTTCGGGCTCGACGCCCGTGATCCGCAATTCTGGCAGGGCGGTTTAAGCGTGATCGCCGGTCTGATCGACGAGCTGGAAAAGCTCGAGCGTTAGTCTTCGCCGTAGCCCAATTAGTCGCAGCCCTTGCGCCCGCCGCGTGTCGAGAGCTGGTACCAGAAGCACTGCATGTTGATGTCGCGCGCCGGCTCGCTCTCGCGCTGGAAACTGTAGATCTTGCGATAGGTGTCTTCGTCCTCGTCGCGTCCGCAGATCAGGCGATGTTTGTGCGACGTGCGTGTCGTCGATTTCTCTGTCAGCACCAATTTGCGCTTGGGGTCATCGTGGCGTGTGAATTCCATAGGTCCAGGTTCTTCGAAGTCGCCGCGCGAGACGTCGTAGCTGGCATAAGGAGGCGAGCCCGGCGGCAGTTCGAGCTTCTCGCCGCGTCGTTTGCGGACGTCACCCATTTTCTGCTTGGTATCAACGACCACGAGCCCGTCGCGGTTAAAGATCACCTGCTGCTCGCCAAGCTGACCCTGACAGGCCCATTCCAGAATGGCGGCGTTGGCGGCCGTGAGTGGCGCCGCCAAAAGCCCGGCAGCCAGGAATAAAGCGGCGCGATGACGCATCATGGTCATGCTCGTTTCTCTCGGCGCGTGTTCCTATATTCGTAACACGACAGCGTTCTTGGATTCATGACCGACCGCGAAAAGAACCGCTTTACCGCCCGCGCCAAGCGTTACGCGCGCGTCGGTGTCAATGTCGGCGGCGTCGCCGCCCGCATCGCGACCTCGCGCACGCTCGGCCGCAAGCAGGACCGTCCGGCGAACGCTCTTGCGCTCGCTGCCGCGTTGGGTGGGCTCAAAGGCCCGATCATGAAGGTGGCGCAGCTCCTCGCCACCATTCCCGACGCGTTGCCGCCCGAATATGCCGGCGAACTCATCAAACTCCAGAGCCAGGCGCCGCCGATGGGCTGGGCCTTCGTGCGCCGCCGTATGAGCGCCGAGTTGGGTGCCGATTGGCAGACGAAGTTCCAGTCGTTCGAACATCAGCCGGCCGCCGCCGCCTCGCTCGGCCAGGTGCATCGCGCGGTCGCACTAGGCGGCAGCGATCTCGCCTGCAAACTGCAATACCCGGACATGCAGTCGGCGGTCGAAGCTGATCTCAACCAATTGCAGCTGCTGTTTGCACTGCGCAAACGTTTCGATCCCGCAATCGACACCAGCGAGATCGGGCAGGAGATCGCGGCACGGCTGCGGGAGGAACTCGACTATCACCGCGAGGCCAAACACATCGCGCTCTATCGCCACATGCTCAAGGACGAGAAATCGATCCGCATCCCGAAAGTGTGGCCCGATCTGTCGACCGGACGCCTGCTGACGATGGACTGGCTCGACGGCCGCAAGCTCCTGTCGCACAAGGACGACCCACTCGCCGTGCGCAATCGGCTTGCGACTGCGATGTTCACCGCGTGGTGGCTACCGTTCTCGCGTTTCGGCGTCATCCACGGCGATCCGCATCTCGGCAATTACTCGGTGTTCGACGAGAGCAAGAAGCCGACCGGCATCAATCTGCTCGACTATGGATGCATCCGCATTTTCCCGCCGAAGTTCGTCGGCGGCGTGGTCGATCTCTATCACGGTCTGGATGAGGGCGACGGCGCGCGCGTCGTCCACGCCTACGAGACCTGGGGCTTCAAGCGGCTCAACAAGGATCTGATCGAGGTCCTCAATATCTGGGCGAGGTTCATCTACGGCCCGCTGCTCGATGATCGCGTGCGCACCATCGCCGACGGGGTCAAGCCGTCCGAATATGGCCGCCGCGAAGCGTTCCGCGTCCATCAGGCCCTCAAGGCCAAGGGGCCCGTCACCGTGCCGCGCGAGTTCGTCTTCATGGACCGCGCCGCGATCGGCCTCGGCGCGGTGTTCCTGCATCTCGCTGCCGAGTTGAATTTCTACAGGCTGTTTAACGAAGCGATCGGTGATTTCGCCGTCACAAAGGTGGCTGCCCGGCAGCAGGCGGCGGTCGAAGTTGCCGGCCTGCCATCGGCCGCGGGATAGCGCCCGCCGCGCCGTTGCCCTCCACCGCCAAGTGCGGTAATTCCGGCCTGTCTGGATCGAAGGAGAAGGCGATGGCCGACCACGGCAACGTCGAATACGCAACCGCCCCGGGAAATGACTATCCGGCCCACGAACATGCCTACGTCATGTTCCTCAAACTGGTGAAATGGCACGTCATTATCATCCCGATCATCCTGATCCTGATGGCTTATTTCCTGGTTTGATCGCCCGTGCGCTTTGCGCGCGCTGCTGAGGCGTCATGAAGATCGCCATACCCACCGAGACCGATCCGGCCGAGCCGCGCGTTGCAGGCACTCCCGAAACGATCAAGAAGTTCAAGGCGCTCGGCGCCGACATCGCCGTGCAGCGCGGCGCGGGCGCACGCTCTGGCATTCTCGACAGCGAATATGAAGCGGCCGGCGCCACGATCGGCGAGAACGTCGTCAAGGACGCCGATGTCGTCCTGAAAGTGCGCCGTCCGGCGCCGAATGAATTGTCCGACTACAAGAAGGGCGTGCTGGTCGCCGCCATCATGGACCCGTACGGCAACGAAGCCGCGCTCAAGCAGATAGCGGACGCCGGGCTCGTCGCATTCGCGATGGAATTGATGCCGCGCATCACCCGCGCACAGTCGATGGACGTCTTGTCGTCGCAGGCGAATCTCGCGGGCTATCGCGCCGTGATCGACGCCGCCGAGCAATACGGCCGCGCGCTGCCGATGATGATGACGGCGGCCGGTACCGTGCCGGCGGCGAAAGTCTTTATCATGGGCGTCGGCGTCGCCGGCCTTCAAGCTATTGCTACGGCACGAAGGCTCGGCGCCGTCGTTACCGCCACTGACGTGCGTCCCGCGACCAAGGAGCAGGTCGAGTCGCTCGGCGCGAAATTCCTCGCGGTCGAGGACGAGGAATTCAAGAACGCGCAGACCGCCGGGGGCTACGCCAAGGAAATGTCGAAGGAATATCAGGCGAAGCAAGCCGCGCTCACTGCTGAACATATCAAGAAGCAGGACATCGTCATCACCACGGCGCTCATTCCCGGCCGCCCCGCGCCAAAACTCATCAATAAAGACATGGTCGCCTCGATGAAGCCGGGTTCGGTGATCGTCGATCTCGCGGTCGAGCGCGGCGGCAACGTCGAGGGCGCCAAACCCGGCGAAGTCGCGATGGCCGGCGGCGTCAAGATCGTCGGCTATCTCAACGTGCCGGGCCGTCTCGCCGCGTCATCCTCAGCGCTTTACGCCAAGAATTTGCTGACCTTCATCGACACCCTGATCGACAAGAAAGAGAAGAAGCTCGCTGTCAACTGGGACGACGAACTGGTCAAGGGCGTGACGCTGACGCGCGACGGCAAGATCATCCACCGGAATTTCATGCCGAAGGCTTAAGCCAATGGATCACATCGCCTCGACCGTCGATCCCTTCGTGTTCCGCCTCTCGATTTTCGTACTGGCGGTGTTCGTCGGTTACTACGTCGTCTGGTCGGTGACGCCCGCTTTGCACACGCCGCTGATGTCCGTCACCAATGCGATCTCTTCGGTGATCGTGGTCGGTGCGCTGCTCGCGGTTGGCGTCGCGCTCGCGACCGATGATCAAGGCCCGTTGTGGGCGAGGGGATTAGGCTTCGTCGCGCTGATCTTCGCGTCGGTGAATATCTTCGGTGGCTTCCTCGTCACCCAGCGGATGCTGGCGATGTACCAGAAGAAAAAGAAATAGGCCGCGTATGAACGCCAACATCGTCGCGCTGCTCTATCTCGTCGCCGGCGTCCTGTTCATCCTGGCGTTGCGCGGCCTGTCGAGCCCGGATTCCTCGCGGCGTGGCAACCGGTTCGGCATGATCGGCATGACGATCGCGGTGCTGACTACGCTCGCCTCGCATCCGCCGACCGACAGTATCGGGTGGGCGCTGGTGGTGGGCGGCATCGCGATCGGCGGCGGCATTGGCGCGGTGGTCGCGCGCCGCGTGCCGATGACTTCGATGCCGGAATTGGTCGCCGCGTTCCACTCGCTGGTCGGCATGGCCGCCGTGCTAGTCGCCGCTGGCGCGTTCTACGCGCCCGCCGCCTTCGATATCGGCACCCACGGCCACATTCACCAGGCGTCGCTGATCGAGATGTCGCTCGGCGTTGCGATCGGCGCCTTGACCTTCACCGGCTCGGTGATTGCGTTCCTCAAGCTGTCGGCGCGCATGAGCGGCAAGCCGATCACGCTGCCCGGCCGCCACATCATCAACATCGCGATTGCGCTGGCGCTGGTCTTCTTCATCTACGGCTTTTACGTCTCGCAATCGGCGCTCGACTTCTGGCTCATCACCGGCCTCGCGCTGCTGCTCGGCATCCTGATGATCATCCCGATCGGCGGCGCCGACATGCCAGTCGTGATCTCGATGCTCAACTCTTATTCCGGATGGGCCGCCGCCGGCATCGGCTTCACGCTCGGTAATTCGGCGCTGATCATCACCGGGGCCCTTGTCGGCTCGTCCGGTGCGATCCTGTCCTACATCATGTGTCATGCGATGAACCGCAGTTTCATCTCGGTCATCCTCGGCGGCTTTGGCGGCGAAACCGCTGCGGTGGCGGGCGCGCAGGAGCAGCGCCCGGTCAAGCTCGGCTCGGCGGAAGACGCCGCCTACATTATGAAGAACGCGCAGAAGGTCATCATCGTGCCGGGTTACGGCATGGCGGTGGCGCAAGCGCAGCACGCGCTGCGCGAAATGGCCGACAAGCTCAAGAAGGAAGGCGTCGAGGTCAAATACGCCATTCATCCGGTCGCCGGCCGCATGCCCGGCCATATGAACGTGCTGCTCGCCGAAGCCAACGTGCCCTACGACGAGGTGTTCGAGCTCGAGGATATCAACTCGGAGTTCGCGCAGGCCGACGTCGCCTTCGTGATCGGCGCGAACGACGTCACCAATCCGGCGGCGGAAGAGGACAAGACCTCGCCGATCTACGGCATGCCGGTGCTGCAAGTTTGGAAGGCCGGCACGGTGATGTTCATCAAGCGCTCGTTGGCGTCGGGTTACGCCGGCATCGACAACCCGTTGTTCTATCGCGACAACACGATGATGCTGCTCGGCGACGCTAAGAAGATGACCGAGAGCATTGTGAAGGCGATGTAGCGCGCTCGCCGCCGCCTGAAACCTTCGCAGTTCCCGCGCGTTTTCCCGCCGTCCACCCGCGAGGGAGCGCGCATGCCAGCTATCGGTCACAAAATCTGGGCCGTCGCCGAGGGCTACATCCCGCCGGAGACGGAAAAGAAATCCCGCGAGATGACCAGCCACGAGACGCTGTGCATCCTCAACGCCGGCGACGAGGACGCGCAGATCGACATCACGGTCTACTTCGCCGATCGTGAGCCGGTGGGCCCCTACAAGGTCAAATGCGCCGCACGGCGCACACTGCATCTGCGCTTCAACGACTTCACCGATCCGAGGCCGGTGCCTGTCAACACCGACTTCTCCAGCGTCATCGCTTCGAACGTACCGATCGTGGTGCAGCACACGCGGCTCGACTCGCGTCAGGAAGCGCTCGCGCTGCTCTCGACCATCGCTTACCCGGTCACGTGAGCATTCGTCACCTGCCTCTGCTACACACGTGGCATGACGGCTTTCAAATGGCTCGCTGTCGCTGCGGTTGTCGGCTATGTCGGGCTAGCCGCGCTGATGTATTTCTTTCAGCGCAATTTGATGTATTTCCCTGACGCGACGCGCACTACTCCAGCGGCCGCCGGTTTGCCGCAAGCTCGGGAAGTGACCATCGAAAGCGTCGATGGCGAGCGGCTGATTGTCTGGCACGTCGCGCCGCAGCCGGGCCGGCCGCTGGTCCTTTATTTTCAAGGCAATGGTGGTGCGCTCAATCTGCGTGCGGACCGCTTCCGCAAGATCGTCGCATCCGGGGCGGGACTCGTCGCGCTGTCCTATCGCGGCTATGGCGGCTCGACCGGAAGGCCGTCGGAGCAGGGCCTTCTGCTCGACGCCAAAGCGGCTTACGCCTTCGCAGCGGCGCAGGTTCCAACGGAGCGGATCGTCATCTTCGGCGAGTCGCTCGGAACGGCGGTTGCCGTCGCCACGGCAGCCGAGCAGCCCTCCGCTGGCCTGGTCCTCGATGCGCCGTTCATCTCCGCGCTCGAAGTGGCCGCGGCTTCTTTTCCGTTTGTGCCGGTGCGGTGGCTTATGAAGGACGCGTTCCGCTCCGACCTGCGCATCGTGAATGTGCATGTGCCGCTACTGGTGCTGCACGGCGAACTCGACACGATCATCCGAATCGGCTTTGGCGAGAAACTGTTCGCGCTGGCGCATGAGCCGAAGCGGTTCGTGCGTTTCCCGGAGGGCGCGCATGTCAATCTCGACGGCTACGGCGCGATGAACTCCATCTTGCCATTCTTGGACTCGGTCGTGGCAAAGCCGTAACCTCTCAAAGAAAAAAGCGCGGGCCCAAGACCCACGCTTTCAAACCCGAATTCCGGAAATCTCTTAGTCACGTCCGCGACCGCCGCCGAAACCGCCACCCGGGCGTCCGCCGCGTCCGCCGCCATCGCGGCCACCGGCGCCCATCACCGGCTTCGGCTTCATCGGCAGCAGGCCTTCACGTTGCATCTTCTTGCGCGCCAGCTTACGGGCCCGGCGCACCGCCTCGGCCTTTTCGCGCGCTTTCTTTTCGGAGGGCTTTTCGTAATGGCCGCGGAGTTTCATCTCGCGGAAGATGCCCTCGCGCTGCATCTTTTTCTTGAGCGCCTTGAGGGCCTGATCGACGTTATTGTCACGGACGAGAACCTGCACGAATGCTCCTTTAAACGAGTGGTCCGGGTTGTTTCGGGTCGAAAAGCCCGCCAAATCGGGCTTTGAGTCGCGCGGCAGTAGCAGAAAACCCGCGGCGAGTCCACAATTGGCGATGCGGCGGGCCGATCGCCAGCCTCTGGTGGCTTAATTTTCGTGAAGGGGCAGCGATGGTTAGAGGTCGCCGTTCATTCGTGACCGGTTTGGCAGCACTCGCCGCCGCCGGTCCGGCGCTGTCACAGACCTTTACCGCCACTTCGATCAGTCAGGCCGCGCAAGATGCCCGGCGGGACGTCGGCGTCTTGTCCCGGCGCGCCGCCGATTTGCTGCGGGCGACCGCCGCCGACGGCTACGAGCGCGGCGGCAACGCCGTGCGTCGGTTTCGTTCGGATGGCGCTTCGCTCGCCCGCGAACTGGCCGCGGTTTTCAACGGCCGGGTCAGCGAGGACGACTGGCTCCTGGTGGTGCCGACTTCCGAACTCGATCTAGCGCTAGCGATGCGGCCTCTGCTGATCCGCCTCGCGCCGACAAAAGATCAGGTCGAAGCCGCACTCAAGCAGCCGCTGCCGCAGCTCGAGGGGCAAAATGTTGAACTTGGCACAGCCGAAGACGTGCTGCTCGCCATCGTGCTGGCCTGCCTCGACGTCCCGCGCGGCAAGGAACTAATGGCCAGGCTCAGGTCCGATAGTGCGCTCGACGCGGCACTCCAGGCCGCGACGGCCGCAATCAAGGCGCACCGCTACGGCCTCGCCGCCCTCGAACTGGAG
>JAFAQJ010000191.1 GCA_019246455.1 Pseudolabrys sp. | reverse complement strand
TATTCAATGACCGAACGGCTGATGCCCGGCCTCGAACGGCGACTGAAAGCGGAAATCAGCGGTGATGTGCGGTTCGACCGCTTTACCCGCGGCCGCTACGCGACCGATGCGTCGCATTACCAGATCATGCCGATCGGCGTCGTCGCGCCGCGCACCGTGGAAGAAGCCGAGCGTGTTATCGCGCTCGCGCGCGAAGAGGGCGTCACCGTGCTGCCGCGTGGCGGCGGTACCTCGCAGGCGGGACAGACTGTCAATCAATCGCTCGTCATTGATTGCTCGAAATATCTGACGAAGGTTGTCGACCTCGACCTCAAGCGCAAGCGCGTTACGGTGGAGCCCGGCATTGTGCTCGACGATCTCAACCGGGCGCTCAAGTCGCACGGTCTTTGGTTTCCGGTCGATATTTCCACAGCCTCGCGCGCCACGATCGGCGGCATGGCTGCCAACAACTCTTGCGGCGCGCGCTCGATGCGGTTCGGCACGATGCGCGACAACGTCATTTCGATCGAGGCGCTGCTGGCCGACGGTTCGCTCGCACATTTTGGCCCGGTCGGCGCCGATCTGTCGCAGGTGCCAAAGGCCTCGCCGCTGCGGCCGCTGGCCGAGAAACTGCTCACGATCGGTGCGCGCGAGAAGGACGAGATCGCGGCGCGGTTCCCGCACGTGCAACGCCGTGTCGGCGGCTACAATCTTGACGCGCTGGTGCCCGGCAAGAACGACATCAACCTGTCGCATATCCTCGTTGGCGGCGAGGGGACATTGGCATTCTCGACCCGCGTCGAATTGCAGCTGTCGCCTTTGCTCGGCCGGCGCGCCGTCGGCGCCTGCCACTTCGGCAGCTTCTACGATGCGATGAACGCCGCGCAACACATCGTGCGGCTCAAGCCAATCGGCGTCGAGTTGATCGACCGAACCATGATCGAGCTCGCGCGCGAAATTCCGATCTTTCGTCCGACGCTCGACAAATTCGTCCGCGACACGCCGGACGCGATCCTGCTGGTCGAGTTCGGCGAAGAGGACCACGAGGAAAATCTGCGCCGGCTGCGCCAACTCAAGGAACTGATGGGCGACCTCGGTTTCAGCTGGAACAACAGTGGTGCGAAGTGGGGCGGCGTGGAGGAGGTGCTCGGCCCGGAATTGCAGGCAGCGATCACGGACGTGCGCACCTCCGGCCTTAACATCATGATGTCGATGAAGGACGAGGGGAAGCCGGTGTCTTTCGTCGAGGATTGCGCGGTGCCGCTCGAGCATCTCGCCGATTACACCTCGCGGCTGACGCAGGTGTTTGAGAAACACGGCACCCGCGGCACCTGGTACGCCCATGCAGGCTCCGGCTGTCTGCATGTGCGTCCAATCCTCAATCTGCGGCAGGAGAAAGATGTGCGTGCGATGCGCGCCATCGCCGAGGACGCCTTCGCGATGGTGCGCGAATACAAGGGCTCGCATTCCGGTGAGCACGGTGACGGCATCGTGCGCTCGGAATTCAACGAGCCGATGTTCGGCTCGCGGCTCGCTCGTGCCTTCGAGGAAGTGAAGGATCAGTTCGACCCGAATGGCCTGTTCAATCCGGGCAAGGTGGTGCGGGCGCCGAAGTTCGATGACCGTAACCTGTTTCGCTACGCCCCCGGTTACCACGGCGAGGCGATCGAGACACAGCTCGATTGGTCGGCGTTCCCGGGTTCGGGCGGCGGTTTTCAGGGCGCGATCGAGATGTGCAACAACAACGGCGCCTGCCGGAAAATGGCGGGCGGCGTAATGTGCCCCTCGTATCGCGTGACGCGTGACGAGCGTGACGTCACGCGTGGCCGCGCCAACACATTGCGACTCGCCGTGACGGGCCAGCTCGGTCTCGATGCGCTGGCGTCGGATGAGATGGCGGAGACGCTGGCGCTGTGCGTGTCGTGCAAGGCCTGCCGGCGCGAATGCCCGACCGGCGTCGATATGGCGCGCATGAAGATCGAGGTGCTGGCGGCGCGTGCGAAGAAGCGTGGTCTATCGCTGCAGGCGCGTCTGGTCGGTTATCTGCCGCGTTATGCGCCACTTGCCGCAAAAGTGCCGTGGCTGCTCAATCTGCGTAATGCGCTGCCGGCGCTGCGAAAGCTGTCCGAAGCCATCGCCGGCTTCTCCTCGCGGCGCAGCCTGCCGCGCTGGCGCGCCGATATTTTCCGTGACCCGGGGGGTGCCTATGGTCCCGAGAATGGCCGCGAGGTTGTGCTACTCGCCGATACCTTCAACCGTAATTTCGAGCGCGAGACGGTCGACGCCGCTATCAAAGTATTGGTCGCGGGCGGCTATCGCGTTCATATTGCTGAGCCGGCGCGAGGTGACGCGCGGCCATTGTGTTGCGGCCGCACGTTTCTCGCCGTCGGCGCGGTCGACGAGGCGCGGCACGAAGCCGAGCGCACGCTCGCGGCGCTGTCGCCGTTTGTGGTGCGGGGCGTGCCGGTGATCGGGCTCGAGCCGAGCTGCCTGTTCACCTTCCGCGATGAACTGCCAGCGCTTATGAGAAATGATGCCGCCAAGGCGCTTGCCGCCAATTCGTTTTTGCTCGAGGAATTCCTGACGCGCGAGAAGAAAAAAGAGCGGCTCGATCTGCCGCTGGCGCCGCTCGACAAGCGCGCGATCCTGCACGGCCACTGCCATCAGAAAGCGTTCGACGTTATGGGCGATGTCGAGGCAGTGCTGCGGCTCATTCCAGGCCTGCAAGTCGAAACCGTGGAATCGAGCTGTTGCGGCATGGCCGGATCGTTCGGCTATGCCGCCGACACGATCGATGTGTCGCTGGCGATGGGTGAATTATCTCTGCTTCCCGCGGTTCGCAAAGCCGCGGAGGACGCGCTTATTGTGGCGGATGGCACCTCGTGCCGACACCAGATCGCCGACGGCACAGGCCGCGAGGCGATGCATGTTGCACGTGTTTTGGCGTTGAGTTTGGCATCGCTGCGCTAGACAATTGCTCAGTAGTCCGAAGCGTGCGAGGGGACGTCAAATGCGGAAAAGCCAATTTCTCGTCGCGTTGCTGCTCGGGTTTGCTGCATCGCCATCTTTCGCCGTCGACAAGGTATCGTTCGGCACCAATTGGGTCGCGGAAGGCGAGCACGGCGGCTTCTATCAGGCGCTCGCCGATGGGACGTACGCTAAATACGGGCTCGACGTGACAATCGTTTCGGGCGGGCCCAACGTGAACAATCGCGTGCTCCTAGCCGTCGGCAAGCTCGACTTCTTCATGAGTGCCAATTCGCTGCAAACCTTCGATGCCGTTGCCAACAACATCCCGACCGTTGCGGTCGCGGCGAGTTTTCAGAAGGACCCGCAGGTCTTCGTCTCCCATCCTGATGTCGCGAACTTCGCAGACTTGAAAACGCGCACGTTGTTCGTCTCGAAGGAAGGCATGGCGAGCTACTTCCAGTGGCTCAAAAAGGATTTTGGCTTCGACGAAGCGAAGGTGAAACCCTACACCTTCAATGCGCAGCCTTTCCTCGCCGATAAAAATAGCGCGATGCAAGGCTATGTCACGTCCGAGCCATTCGAGGTCGAGCAGAAGGGCGGCTTCAGGCCCAAGGTTTTCCTGTTGGCCGATCAGGGCTTCTCCTCCTATTCGACTTTGATCGAGACGCGCCGCGATCTCGTGGAGAAGAAGCCGGACATCGTACAGCGCTTCGTCGATGCCTCGATTGTCGGCTGGTACCACTACATCTACGGTGATCCGTCGGCCGGCAATGCGCTGATCAAGAAACACAATCCGGAAATGACTGACGCACTGCTGACCTTTTCGATTGCGGCCATGAAAGCGAACGGCATCGTCGATTCCGGCGACACCACGACGCTCGGCGTTGGCGCGATGAGCGACGGACGGTTCAAGGATTTCTACGACAAGATGGTCGTCGCGGGGGTGGTGAAAGCCGGACTCGATTACAAGCGCGGCTACACGCTGCAGTTCGTAAATAAGAAGGTCGGCTTGGACCTGCGCCCGAAGTAAGATTGGGCTATGGCAGGGGCGCCTATCGTTTCTCTCGATCGGGTCGGCAAGACCTACGCCAACGGCACCGTGGCACTCGCAGCGCTGTCGCTCGACGTGCGCGGCGGCGAGCTCGTATCGCTACTGGGGCCCTCGGGCTGCGGCAAG